>NZ_LYSO01000099.1:0-22812 GCF_001728935.1 Pseudomonas sp. AP42 | reverse complement strand
CGGGGCGCCTAAGATCAAAAGCAGGTCAAGAGCAAGATCAAGAGCGGCTCGCTTCGCATCGTGGTTACCGTCTGATGTTAAAACCCACGAAGTTGTGTAGATACCTATGCTGCGATAGCGGTGGGTCAGCGCCTCATTTGATGACTGGCGCACCGCTATCGCAGGCAAGCCAGCTTCCAGCCGGGACCGTGCTGTGTCAGAAGCGCACTCCAGTCGTCACCATTGCCGCGTTGAACCCGAGCAATACCAGCTCAGCCGCCACTGGCCCGTAATGCGTGCCCACCGATGGAATAATCACCGGCGCCACGCCGAATCGGTTCAACGGGATCTTGTCGCGGTACTCGCCGCGATAGCCCTGGAGCAGCCCGCCGGTCAATTTTGCATACACCGGATAGTCGGCCATGTCATAGCGCTTGCCCACATAGGCGTAGTACGAGCGCTGGCGGAACGAGTTACGAAAGGTCACCCCACCGTACAGCAGGCCCGATGCCTCGTTGCGTTCCAGGCCGATCAAGTCCTGCTTGTTGTTGTGCTCAGGGTCGGGTGCGAAGTGCCGGGTGTAGACGCTGGTCTGGGCGTACCAGAAGCCTTTGTCGTCGTTGGCAGGTGGGGTTTCGCTCGCCAGAGCGGTGGTGGCTTGGGCCAGGAACAACAGCCCAGGCAATCGAAATTTTTTCATGGGGCGACCTCGATAGTCGATGTGATGAACGGCTAAGTGGGTCGTTGTGTGCGCGCTATTTTGACGGCTTGGCGCCCGCCCAGGCTGAACCGGGGCTGACAGTAGCGGGATTAACCGTGCAGATCCTGACGAGTGGTGGGCGTTGATTATGCCCAGTGGGACTTTTTCGCCGTACGGTTACAGCGCTGCGTTTTATTACGGTAAAGTCGCTTACAGCTGGTAACACACAGGAGGCGCACCGCATTTCGCCATGACCGTCATTGAAACCGATCTTCTGCAATTGGCTTACCCTCCGCGACTCGATCTTGGGCCGCAACTCACCCACGAACAGTTAATGAGCTCGATGCAAGCCACCATGGCTCGGCATAAGGGTGGGCCGGTGTGGCTATTTGCTTATGGTTCGCTGATCTGGCGCCCTGAATGTTCATCCACCGAACGCGTACGGGCGCGGGTCCACGGTTATCACCGGGGCTTGTACCTGTGGTCCCATGAGCATCGGGGTACGCCGGAGTTGCCGGGTTTGGTGTTCGGGCTGGATCGCGGGGGTTCCTGCAGCGGGTTTGCTTACCGTTTGCCGGAAGACCAGTTGGAGGCCTCGCTGTATGCTCTGTGGCAGCGCGAGATGCCTTACCCCTCTTACCGGCCGCACTGGCTCAGCTGCCGATTGCAAGATGGCAGTACCGTGCAGGCGTTGGGGTTTGTGTTGGAGCGGCATTTGCCCAGCTATGCCGGCAACTTGCCCGATATCGTGCTTAACCATGTACTGCAAAGCGCTTGCGGGCGTTACGGCACCACTCGCGATTATGTCGAGCAGACCGTGAACGCCCTGCGTAGCCACGCCATGCCAGATAAAAACCTGGAGGCGCGGCTCAAGCGTTGTGCCAAGGATTGCCCGGGCGGTTAGCGCGCCGAGCTGACACTATTGGTGTGCCACAGCGTAGGGATCAGGAACGCGATCGCCAGTACGCAGGCGCCAATCAGCAGTACGAAACCACCGTCCCAGCCGAAGTGGTCAACTGTGTAGCCCATGGCCGCACTGGCCGCTACCGAACCGCCCAGGTAACCGAACAAGCCGGTGAAGCCTGCTGCGGTGCCGGCGGCTTTCTTCGGTGCCAGCTCCAGCGCCTGCAGGCCGATCAGCATCACCGGGCCGTAGATCAGGAAGCCGATGGAGAACAGCGCAATCATGTCGATCATCGGGTTGCCCGGCGGGTTGAGCCAGTAAACCAGGGTTGCCACTGTTACCAGGGCCATGAACACGATGCCGGTCAGGCCGCGGTTGCCACGGAAGATCTTGTCCGACATCCAGCCGCACAGCAGCGTGCCCGGAATACCCGCCCACTCGTAGAAGAAGTACGCCCAGGACGACTTATCGACCGTGAAGTGCTTGGCTTCTTTCAAATAGGTGGGCGCCCAGTCCAGTACGCCATAACGCAGCAGATAGACAAACACGTTGGCGAAGGCGATGTACCAGAGCATTTTGTTGCGCAGCACGTATTTGACGAAGATTTCCTTGGCGCTGAATTCGTCTTCGTGGCTGGCGTCGTAGCCTTCTGGGTAGTCGTTCTTGTATTTCTCGATAGGCGGCAGCCCCACCGATTGCGGGGTGTCGCGCATGGTGATGAAGGCAAACGCCGCCACTGCCAGGGCCACGGTGGCCGGCACGTAGAACGCTGCATGCCAGTCGTTGAACCACGCCATGCCCAGCAGGAACAGCGGGCCGATCAAGCCACCGCCGACGTTATGCGCAACGTTCCACACGGACACCACGCCGCCGCGTTCTTTCTGCGACCACCAGTGCACCATGGTCCGCCCACTTGGCGGCCAGCCCATGCCCTGGGCCCAGCCGTTGATGAACAGCAAAATGAACATCATGGTCACGCTGGACGTTGCCCAAGGTGCGAAACCGAAAATGAACATCACCCCCGCCGAAACCAGCAGGCCGAAGGGCAGGAAATAGCGTGGGTTGGAGCGGTCGGACACCAGGCCCATCAGGAATTTGGACAAGCCGTAGGCAATCGCAATCGCCGACATCGCCAGGCCCAGTTCGCCACGGGTGTAACCCTCGTCGATCAGATAAGGCATGGCTAGGGAGAAGTTTTTACGCAGCAGGTAGTAGCCGGCGTAACCAAAGAAAATACCCGCGAAGATCTGCCAGCGCAGTCGTCGGTAGGTACTGTCTATTTTTTCTTCAGGCAGGGGCGCCTGGTGTGCGGCAGGTCGAAAGAAAGCAAACATTCAAGAGCTCCAAATTTCTTGTTTTGACTGCGGATGCGAATGTTACAGTTTCGTTACCGAAAATAGCATCGCCTCTTATCCGCAAACACAGGAAACAAGAGCAATTGCATGTTCTTTTACGAACATGTCGCTAATAGATAAGTTGTGGGCGTGATTAGGTCCTAAGACCACTGAGTAACCACTGTGGGAGCTGGCCTGCCTGCGATGGCGGTCTTTCAGGTTCATTTGCAGCAGCTGACCCACCGCTATCGCAGGCAAGCCAGCTCCCACATGGATTGCATTTCAGGTGTGTTATCGGGTTTGGACAACTATTTTACCCACCGCCTTGCGCTGTCCCAGGTCATTGATCGCCTGTGCCGCCTGTTCCAGCGGATACACCTGCGACACCAAAGGCTTGAGCTTGCCCTCGCCATACCAGGTGAATAATTGCTGGAAATTCGCCGCATTGTCCTGTGGCTGGCGTTGGGCAAACGAGCCCCAGAACACCCCGACCACCGCTGCGCCCTTGAGCAACGCCAGGTTCACTGGCAGTTCAGGAATACGCCCGCTGGCGAAACCCACTACCAACAGCCGACCGTTCCAGGCGATCGAACGAATGGCCTGGTCAAACAGGTCACCACCCACTGGGTCGTAGATAACATCGGCGCCGTTGCCATCGGTCAGGCGCTTGACCTCATCCTTGAGGTTGGCTTCGCTGTAGTTGATCAGCTCATCGGCGCCGGCGGCCTTGGCCACTGCAAGTTTATCGGCGCTGCTGGCAGCAGCAATCACCCGGGCGCCCATGGCCTTGCCGATCTCTACCGCAGCTAGGCCCACGCCGCCGGACGCGCCAAGCACCAGCAGGGTCTCGCCGGGTTGCAGGGTGGCGCGTTGTTTCAGCGCATGCATGGAGGTGCCGTAGGTCATGCTGAAGGCGGCGGCGGTGTTGAAATCCATGCTCGGCGGGATCGGCAGCACGTTATAGCCGGGCACCGCGACCTGCTCGGCAAAGCTGCCCCAGCCGGTCAGGGCCATCACGCGGTCACCGGCTTTCAGGTGGCTGACTTTCTCACCCACCTCGCTGACCACGCCTGCCGCTTCGCCACCGGGTGAGAACGGAAAGGGCGGCTTGAACTGGTATTTGCCTTCGATGATCAGCGTGTCCGGGAAATTCACCCCGGCCGCATGCACGTCCAACAGGATTTCGTTCTTCTTGATCGCCGGGCTGGCGATCTCTTCCAGCACCAGGGTTTCGGCGGGGCCGAAGGCTTTGCACAGCACAGCTTTCATCGGACTATTCCTTTTGGCGTCGTGGCCGATAAGTGTAGGAGGGTACGCCCGTGGGTCAACGAGCATGCCCACGCCTGATAAGCCCCCATAAGCTTGTGCTCAGCCTTGCTAGCGTTATGCTACCCGGCAACCGAATTCGAGGAGTGAACTGTGAAAGCGTGGATCCTGTTGATGCTGGCCCTGACCTTGCCGATGGCAGCCCAGGCCGAAGAGGCCAAAGAGGGCGAGGCGCCGAAGGTCAGCTATATCAGCCTGAGCCCGCCGTTCGTGGGCAATTACGGCCTGGATGGCACCGCCAAGCTCAAGGTCTACAAGGCCGACATTGCGCTGCGCGTGACCGGTGATGAAGCGGCGAAGTTGGTCAAGGCTAACGATCCGTTGATTCGTAACCAACTGGTGGCGCTGTTTACCCAGCAGACCAACGAGACCATGAGCAGTGTGGAAGGCAAGGAAAAGCTGCGCCAAGAGGCGTTGAAGCAAACGCAGCAGGTGATGAACGATGAAACCGGCAAGCCGGTGGTGGAAGACCTGCTGTTCAACAACCTGATCATCCAGTAAGAGCGAGCTTGCTCGCGAAAAACGTCAACGATAACGCGTGCTTCCTGAGTAAACGCGGAGCCTGTGAGTTTTTCGCGAGCAAGCTCGCTCCTACAAGAAGCCGGGGCCAGTTAAAGCAGATGAAGGACCGCTGCCCACTGCTCCGGTGTGACCGCCATGACAGAAAGCCGGCTGCCCTTCTGCACCAGCGGCATTTCAGCCAGTGCGGTTTGTTGCTTTAGATAGCCCAGGCCCAGCACCTTGGGGAAGGTCTGCACATGGGCGACATCGATCGCACTCCACGGGTTTTTCTCCGGCGTGGCCTTGGCGTCGAAATAGTGGCTTTCTGGTTCCAGCGCAGTGGGGTCCGGGTAGGCGGCCTGAATGATTTTGCCGATGCCGGCAATCCCTGGCTCCGGGCAACTGGAGTGGTAAAAGAAAAACTCGTCGCCCACGGCCATGGCGCGCAAAAAGTTGCGGGCCTGATAGTTGCGTACGCCGTCCCAGCGCGCTTCGCCGAGCTTTTCCAGGCCGTTGATGGAGAGTTCGTCGGGCTCGGATTTCATCAGCCAGTAGGCCATTTTGGGGCTCCTGAAAAAGGCATTGGGCAAGTTGTCGGGCAATTGCATGACAAACCGACAGTCGGTTGGCGTCAAGGTTTGCGTGTTGGTTCACGTTACCGCAGAATGCGCGCTTTTAAGCTTGACGCAGCTGCAACGGACTACTTTGGAACGTTGTTGTCATCGTGTACGAGGTGCCTGAAAGGGGGGCAATCGATGCAACGTAAGCCGGATTTACTATGGATTTTGGTTATTTTGTTTGGTCTGGGCGTCGTGACCACCGGTTATGCCCAAAGCCTGTGGTCGAACAAGACCGATGCACCGGTTGAACTGGCTCAGCAGCAGCCACAACCGTTCAAGCGTTAACTCAAGCATTCACTAAGGCGCCGCTGTTTCCAGCGGCGTTTGTGCGACATACCACTGCTTATCGGTGACCGTCCCCGCCAACGGCACATCCCAGCTGGCCTGCGCCAGGCGTCCGACTTTCTGGCATTCATGGGCCAGCCCTAGCAGCGTTGGCTTGCGCCAGCTCTGGCGCCGAGAAAGATAGGCCAGGCTGCGGTCGTAAAACCCGCCGCCCATGCCCAGGCGCCCACCCACATCATCGAACCCCACCAACGGCAACAACACCAGGTCCAGCGCCCAGACTTGGCGTTGGCGATGGGCATTGACCCGTGGTTCAAGGATGCGAAAGCGGTTGGGCAGCAACTTATCCCCAGGGCGTACGCGCTGGAACACCATCTTGGTGCGCGGCCAGGCGCTGAGCACCGGCAGGTAAGTGGCTTTGCCGCGGCGCTGGGCTGCACGCAGCAGCAGGCGCGGATCGATTTCACCGTCTGTAGGCAGATATAAAGAGATATGTTTGGCCCGGCGAAACAGCGGGTGCTGTGCCAGTTGCCGGTACAGGCCGTGAGCGGCCTGGCGCTGCTCGCTTGGCGTGAGGGCGCGGCGGGCCTTGCGCAACATGCGTCGAAGGTGCGGACGAGATAGCGGCGCAGGTTCGGTCATGATTTCGGCTCATAAAACAATGCCAGTCCGGGGACTGGCATTGAGTTTGGGAATTCAGGCTCCCCGACAGAGCCGCTGTCGACTTAGCCCTTGAACCCGAAAGTTCAAGGTGGAAGAAGCAGTAGGCTTTAAGGCTTTCCGTCTAGCGGACATGCACACCAGCCCAACGTGCAACTTCCAGGGTAGTGCGAATCGGCTCAGGGACATCGCCGACTGGCAAACACGCCAGGGAGTGGGGCGAGTATACCTTAAACCTGCTCGGCAATCAGCCCTTGGGTGTGTCTGAATCGGTGGAAAGCACCAGATCCACGCGATCGAGCAGGTCACGCACCTGCTCGCGCGTCGAGCCGCTGGCCTGTACGTCAGGGCGCTCCTGCTTATGCAGCAGGTCGTGGGTGATATTCAGCGCGGCCATCACGGCGATGCGGTCGGCGCCGATCACTTTGCCGCTGCTGCGGATTTCGCGCATCTTGCCATCCAGGTAGCGGGCAGCGCTCACCAGGTTGCTGCGTTCTTCCTGAGGGCAGATGATCGAATATTCTTTGTCGAGGATCTGCACGGTAACGCTATTGCTTGAACTCATGAGTCTTGCTCCAGGGCCTTCAGGCGCGAAATCATCGATTCGACCTTACGCCGGGCGATTTCGTTTTTTTCAATGAGGTGAGCGCGTTCCTCGCGCCAGGTCTTTTCCTGAGCTAATAGGAGTCCGTTTTGACTCTTAAGTTGCTCGACCCGATCAATTAGCAGTTCGAGTCTGGCCATCAGCGCTTGCAGGTCGGTGTCTTCCATTGGGTTCCACTGGATTTGTCTGATGAATGGCAACTGCAGGATAAACGATCTGACGCCCTCGATAGTCTTGGTGCGTCTGCCGGTGCTAGGATACAGCGCTCCATTCTAGACATTGCGCCGTCTGGCGCCTAGCTCACCATGCCCATTCAGAACTCCCCGTACGATGCTTTTTCCAAACTGCTGAGCGCCAGCGGCCATCCATGCTCGCCTGCTGAACTGCACGGCGTGCTGTTGGGCCGCAGTTGCACCGGTGTCGGCTTTGATGCCGACACCTGGTTGGCCGATGTGGCCGAGCTGCTGGAAACCGAACCCACCGACAATGTGCGCAACGCATTGATCGGCCTGCAAGAAATGGTCAAGGGCGAGCTGACCGGTGATGACGTCACCGTGGTCCTGCTGCTGCCCACCGACGACGCCCCGCTGGCTGAACGCGCTGCCGCGCTGGGCCAATGGTGCCAGGGTTTCCTCCACGGTTTCGGCGTGAATGCCGGCGGCCTGGAGCTGAGCACCGACGCCAAGGAAGTGCTGCAGGACCTGGCGGCCATCTCCCAGGTGCAAGATGCCCTGGAAGAATCCGAAGACGGCGAAGGCGACTACATGGAAGTCATGGAATACCTGCGTGTCGCGCCGCTGCTGCTGTTCACCGAGACCCGCAAGTCCGCTGAGCCCGTCGCACCCAAGCCGTCGCTGCACTGAGAAAGGACACCCATCTGCCCATGATCCATATCCCCAAAGCGGAATACACCCGGCGTCGCAAGGCGCTCATGGCGCAGATGGAACCCAACAGCATCGCGATCCTGCCGGCCGCCGCCGTGGCCATCCGCAACCGCGATGTCGAGCATGTCTACCGCCAGGACAGCGATTTCCAGTACCTGAGCGGTTTCCCCGAGCCCGAAGCGGTGATCGTGCTGATGCCCGGTCGCCAGCACGGCGAGTACGTGCTGTTCTGCCGCGAGCGCAATGCCGAGCGCGAATTGTGGGACGGCCTGCGTGCCGGCACCGAGGGCGCGATCCGCGACTTTGGCGCTGACGACGCATTCCCCATTACCGATATTGACGACATCCTGCCCGGCCTGATCGAAGGTCGCGACCGCGTGTACTCGGCCATGGGCAGCAATGCCGAGTTCGACCGGCATGTGATGGAGTGGATCAACGTGATCCGTTCCAAAGCGCACCTGGGCGCCCAGCCGCCGAACGAATTCGTTGCCCTGGATCATTTGCTTCACGATATGCGCCTGTATAAATCGGCGGCAGAAGTGAGGGTGATGCGCGAGGCGGCGCGAATTTCCTGTGTGGCTCATGTGCGGGCGATGCAGGCCAGTCGTGCCGGTTTGCATGAGTTCAGCCTGGAAGCCGAACTGGATTACGAGTTCCGCAAGGGCGGCGCGAAAATGCCCGCCTATGGCTCCATCGTCGCCGCCGGGCGCAACAGCTGCATCCTGCATTACCAGCAGAATGACGCGGTGCTCAAGGACGGCGATCTGGTGCTGATCGACGCCGGGTGCGAGATCGATTGCTACGCCAGCGACATCACCCGTACCTGGCCGGTCAATGGCAAGTTTTCGCCCGAGCAAAAGGCGATCTACGAGATTGTGCTGGCCTCCCAGGAAGCCGCATTCAAGCAGATCGCGCCGAACAAACATTGGAACCAGGCCCACGAGGCGACCGTGCAGGTCATCACCGCCGGCCTGGTGAAGTTGGGGTTGTTGCAAGGTGACGTTGACGAACTGATCGCCAGCGAAGCCTACCGCGCCTTTTACATGCACCGTGCCGGCCACTGGCTGGGCATGGATGTGCATGATGTGGGCGAGTACAAAGTGGGCGGTGAATGGCGCGTGCTGGAAGTGGGCATGGCCTTGACCGTGGAGCCGGGCATCTATATTTCCCCGGACAACCAGAACGTGGCAAAGAAATGGCGCGGCATTGGCGTGCGCATCGAGGACGACGTGGTAGTGACCAAGCAAGGCTGTGAAATCCTGACCGGCGGTGTGCCCAAGACCGTTGCCGAGATCGAAGCGTTGATGGCGGCTGCCCGATGAGCCGGGTCAACCTGGCGATTATCGGCGGTGGCCTGGTGGGCGCCAGCCTGGCCCTGGCATTGCAAGCCGGGGCCAAGGCGCGGGGTTGGAAGATCGTGCTGATCGAACCCTTTGCACCGGGCGACAGCTACCAGCCGAGCTACGATGCGCGCTCTTCTGCGCTGTCGTTTGGCGCACGCCAGATTTACCAGCGGCTGGGCCTGTGGCAAGCCATTTCCCGGCGCGCCGAGCCGATCAAGCAGATCCATGTATCGGACCGTGGGCGTTTCTCCACCGCGCGCTTGTCCGCGATGGAGGAGGGTGTGCCGGCCCTGGGTTATGTGGTGGAAAACGCCTGGCTCGGCCAATGCCTGTGGCAAGGCTTGGACAAGGACGTGGTGAGCTGGCGCTGCCCGGCGGAAGTCACGCGCATGGAGCCGCTGCCCGATGGCTATCGCCTGACCCTCAACGATGAAACCGTGCTGGAATGCGACCTTGCCGTATTGGCTGATGGCGGCCGCTCCGGCTTGCGTGAGCAACTGGGCATTGGCGTGAAAACCCGGCCCTACAACCAGAGCGCGCTGATCGCCAACATCACCCCGAGCGAAGCCCACAATGGCGAGGCGTTCGAGCGCTTTACCGATGAAGGCCCCATGGCCTTGCTGCCGCTGCCGGACAACCGTTGCGCGCTGGTCTGGACCCGCATCGGCATGGACGCCCAGCGCCTGGCCAACCTTGACGAACGTAGCTTCCTGAGCGAGTTGCAGGGTGTGTTCGGGTATCGCCTGGGCACCCTCAAGCAAGTGGGCGCCCGCCACCTGTACCCGTTGACCCTGGTGGAGGCCGAAGAACAAGTGCGCTCGCACCTGGCCGTTCTCGGCAATGCCGCCCACAGCCTGCACCCGATTGCCGGGCAGGGGTTCAACCTGTCCCTGCGCGATGCCAGTGCCTTGGCCGAAGCGCTGTTGGCCGGGCCGGCGGTGCCGGGTGACTTGGCGACGTTGCAAGGCTATCGCGAACGTCAGCGCCTGGACCAGCAACTCACCGTAGGCTTCTCCGACCAGGTCACGCGCCTGTTCGGCAGTGCTCAGCCATTGGTGGCGCTGGGCCGCAATATGGGCTTGCTCGGCCTCGACCTGTTGCCCCCGGCCAAACGCTGGTTCGCCCGTCAGGCCATGGGCCTGGGCACGCGTTCCGATGCGTAAGTGGCTAACCCAACGCGTGGGCAAGGCGCGCCTGTTGCGCTGGTTCCTCACCCTGTACCCGCCGTACCTCGGCGCCGGGGTGCGGGTGCAGGCACTGAGTGCCGACTTCCGGCATGCCAAGGTGCGCATGGGCCTGGGTTGGTACAACCGCAATTACGTCGGTACGCAATTTGGCGGCAGCCTGTATTCGATGGTCGATCCGTTCTACATGTTGCTGTTGATGGAAAACCTGGGCCGCGACTACATCGTGTGGGACAAGGCTGCGAGTATCGACTTCATCTCGCCGGGCAAAGGCCCGGTGTATGCCGAATTCTCCATCGACGACACTTTGCTCGATGAAATCCGGCGCCAGACCGCAGGTGGCGAGAAATATCTGCCCCACCTCAAGGTCGAGATTCATGACGGCTCCGGCACCCTGGTGGCGCGGGTCGACAAAACCCTTTATGTGCGGCGCAAGCCGCCAGCGAGACAGGCTTGAATATGGACATGCGCGCAGATGTGCTGATTGTCGGGGCCGGAATGGTCGGAAGCGCCCTGGCGCTGGCGTTGCAGGGCAGTGGCCTGCAGGTGCTGCTGCTCGACGGCAGCCCGTTGAGCGTCAAGCCGTTTGAACCGGCTGCGGCGTTTGAACCGCGGGTGAGCGCGCTGTCGGCGGCCAGCCAGCGCATTCTTGAGCGCCTGGGCGTGTGGGACGGCATCGTAGAGCGGCGTGCCAGCCCCTATGGCGAAATGCAGGTATGGGACGGCAGCGGCACTGGGCAGATCCACTTCTCGGCGGCCAGTGTGCATGCGGAGGTGCTTGGGCATATCGTCGAGAACCGCGTGGTGCAGGATGCCTTGCTCGATCGCCTGCATGACTGCGACCTCGGCCTGCTGGCCAATGCGCGCCTGGAACAGATGCGCCGATCCGGCGATGACTGGTTGTTGACCCTGGCCGACGGCCGCAAGCTGCGCGCGCCGCTGGTGGTGGCCGCCGACGGTGCCAACTCCGCCGTACGCCGCCTGACCGGTACACCTACCCGCGAATGGGATTACCTGCACAACGCCATCGTCACCAGCGTGCGCAGCAGTCAGCCGCACCAGCGCACCGCGTGGCAACGTTTCACCGACACCGGCCCGTTGGCGTTCCTGCCGCTGGTGCGCGATGGGCAGGAAGACTGGTGCTCGATTGTCTGGTCGACCACGCCCGCGGAGGCTGAGCGCTTGATGGCGCTGGATGATGAACGCTTCTGTCGGGAACTGGAACGTGCCTTCGAGGGGCGCTTGGGCACTGTGGTCAGTGCCGACCCGCGTGTGTGCGTACCGTTGCGCCAGCGCCATGCCAAACGTTATGTGGCCGAAGGCCTGGCGTTGATCGGCGACGCCGCCCACGTCATTCACCCGTTGGCGGGGCAGGGCGTCAACCTGGGTTTCCTCGATGCAGCCGTGCTGGCCGAAGTGCTGTTGGCGGCGACCGAGCGCGGCGAGCGCCTGGCCGATGTGAAAGTGCTGAGCCGTTACGAGCGGCGCCGCATGCCCCATAACCTGGCGCTGATGGCGGCGATGGAAGGCTTTGAGCGCTTGTTCCAGGCCGATCAACTGCCGCTGCGCTGGTTGCGCAACGCGGGTTTGAAAATCGTCGACCAGATGCCCGAAGCCAAAGCAGTGTTTGTGCGCCAGGCACTGGGATTGACTGGCGATCTCCCCGAACTCGCCAAACCCTGAACTGACAATACAACCCTCTGTGGGAGCCGGGCTTGCCCGCGATGAGGCCGTCAGTTCCAGCGCATATTCTGGCTGTGCAACATCTGGTAACGCCTCCGCCGAGCGTTACCAAATGTGAGTCCTTATCATTTGCCCTCCATTTGCAAATGAGAGACCGCACCCATGTTGGCACCCAAGCGCCTCCTGACTGCCCTGGCACTCACCCTGATCGGCAGCACCACCGTGCAGGCGGCCGACGAAGTCGTGGTCTACTCCTCGCGTATCGACGAGCTGATCAAGCCCGTGTTCGACGCCTACACCAAAAAGACCGGCGTGCAGGTCAAGTTCATCACCGACAAGGAAGCCCCGTTGATGCAGCGCATCAAGGCCGAGGGCGAGAACGCCACTGCCGACCTGCTGCTCACCGTTGACGCCGGCAACCTCTGGCAGGCCGAACAGATGGGCATCCTGCAACCCTTCACCTCGCCTGTCATCGACAAGAACATTCCTCTGCAATATCGCTCATCGGCCCACGCCTGGACCGGTTTGAGCCTGCGTGCGCGGACGATCGCCTACTCCACCGACCGGGTAAAGCCGGGCGACCTGACCACCTACGAAGCCCTGGCCGACAAGCAGTGGGAAGGCCGTCTGTGCTTGCGCACGGCGAAAAAAGTCTACAACCAGTCGCTGACCGCCACGTTGATCGAAACCCATGGCGCGGCCAAGACCGAAGAAATCATCAAGGGTTGGGTGAATAACCTCTCCACCGACGTGTTCTCCGATGACATCGCCGTGCTGGAGGCCATCAACGCCGGGCAATGCGACGTGGGTATCGTCAATACCTATTACTACGGTCGCCTGCACAAGCAGAAGCCAGACCTGGCAGTGAAGTTGTTCTGGCCGAACCAGGGCGACCGCGGCGTGCATGTGAACCTCTCTGGCATCGGCCTGACCCAGCACGCACCGCACCCGGAAGCGGCCAAGGCGCTGGTGGAGTGGATGACCACGCCTGAGGCACAGCAGATCTTCGCCGACGTCAACCAGGAATTCCCGGCCAACCCGGCGGTACCGCCATCGGCGGAAGTGGCGACCTGGGGCAAGTTCGTGGCCGATACCTTGCCAGTGGAAGTGGCAGGCAAGCGCCAGGCCGAGGCGATTCGCCTGATGGATCGCGCTGGCTGGAACTGAAGCTGCGCCGCTTAACTGTGGGAGCTGGCTTGCCCGCGATTGCATCACTTCGGTATCACTGATACACCGAGGTGCTTGTATCGCAGGCAAGCCAGCTCCCACATTGGTTAGTGGCCGCTTCAACATCTTTATTTTTCTGAGAGCTTTTCCTTGGCCCACCCCGCCCAACGTCGCTGGTACCTGCCGGTTTTCAGCGTCGCCGCCCTGGTGCTGTTGCCGCTGAGCGTGCTGCTGCTGTCCTGGCAAAGCATCGACCCACAGATCTGGGCGCACCTCTGGGACACTCAGATGCCCCGCTTGCTGGGCAACACCTTGACCCTGGTGCTCGGTGTCGGCCTGGGCGTGACGCTGCTGGGCGTCAGCCTGGCCTGGCTGACCAGCCTGTGCGAATTCCCCGGGCGGCGCTGGCTCGATTGGGCATTGATGTTGCCCTTTGCAATCCCTGCCTATGTGCTGGCCTTCGTGTTCGTGGGCCTGCTGGATTTTGCCGGGCCGGTGCAAACCCTGCTGCGCGAGTGGTTCGGCACCGGGCTGCGTTTGCCGCGGGTGCGCTCCACCAGCGGCGTGGTCATCGTGCTGGTGCTGGTGTTCTATCCCTATGTCTACCTGCTGGCGCGTAGCGCGTTCCTGGCCCAGGGCAAAGGCTTGATGGAAGCGGCGCGGGTACTGGGGCAATCGCCATGGCAAGCGTTCTGGCGCGTGGCGTTACCAATGGCGCGGCCAGCGATTGGTGCCGGTGTGGCCCTGGCGTTGATGGAGACGCTGGCGGATTTTGGCGCGGTCTCGGTGTTCAATTTCGACACCTTCACCACCGCTATCTATAAAACCTGGTACGGCTTTTTCAGCCTGTCCAGCGCCGCGCAACTGGCCAGCCTGCTGCTGCTGGTAGTGATGCTGGTGCTGTATGGCGAGCGACGCGCGCGCGGGGCCAGCCGACCGAGCAATGAGCGCCCACGGGGCAAGGCGTTGTACCACTTGCGCGGATTCAAGGCCGTGGCGGCCAGCGCTTGGTGCGGTCTGGTTTTCGCCTGTGCATTCGTGATTCCGATGCTGCAACTGGTGGCGTGGTTCTGGCAGCGTGGCCGCTTCGACCTGGATGAGCGTTACACCGGGCTGATCGTGCATACCCTCTACCTGGGCGGGATCGCAGCGCTGATCACGGTCAGCGTGGCGCTGATACTGGCCTTTGCAAATCGTCTGGCGCCGACCCGCGCGATTCGCTCCGGTATCAGCCTGGCCAATGTCGGCTATGCCTTGCCGGGCTCGGTGCTGGCGGTGTCGATCATGCTGGCGTTCAGTTACCTGGACCGCGAGCTGGTGGTGCCGGTCTCCGGCTGGCTGGGCGGGGCGGGCAAGCCTTTGCTGCTGGGCAGCCTGTCGGCACTGGTGCTGGCGTACCTGGTGCGGTTCCTGGCGGTGGCCTACGGGCCGCTGGAAAACAGCCTGGCGCGCATCCGTCCGTCTTTGCCCGAAGCGGCACGCAGCCTTGGGGTGAGCGGCCCACGACTGTTTTGCAAAGTGTATCTGCCGTTATTGCTGCCGGGCGCGTTGAGCGCAGCGCTTCTGGTGTTCGTGGATGTGCTCAAGGAAATGCCTGCCACCTTGCTGATGCGCCCGTTTGGCTGGGACACCCTGGCGGTGCGGATCTTTGAAATGACCAGTGAAGGCGAATGGGCGCGGGCGTCTTTGCCGGCGCTGACCCTTGTGCTGGTCGGCTTGTTGCCGGTCATCGGGCTGATCCGCCGCTCGGCTCGGCAAATCGGTTAGGTGCCAGTCCTACGGCTTGAGGCTACAATGCGCGGCATTCGGTGCGCTCCGTCTTTCGGATCGACCTGCTGTATGTGGCTGCGGGCCTTGTAATACAAGGTGTTCGGCGCAAGTGGCAGCTCTGCGCGCCTTCGCCAAGCCCGGAAGGAGAAACCCATGGGACAGCGTACGCCTCTGTATGACCTGCATCTCGCCCTCGGCGCGAAAATGGTCGATTTTGGCGGTTGGGATATGCCTTTGCATTACGGCTCGCAAGTTGAAGAACACCATCAGGTGCGACGCGACTGCGGGGTCTTCGATGTATCTCATATGACCGTGATCGATGTCACCGGCCCCCAGGCCAAGGAATGGCTCCAGTACCTGCTGGCCAATGATGTCGACCGACTGCACGGCTGTGGCCGAGCGTTGTACAGCGCCATGCTCAACGAGCAGGGCGGGGTGGTGGATGACATGATCGTCTACCGCACCGAAACCGGTTACCGCCTGGTGGTCAACGCCGCCACGCGCGATCAGGACATGGCCTGGATGCAGGCGCAACTGGGCAGCTACTCAGTGCACCTGCATGAGCGCTCCGAGTTGGCCATGCTCGCCATCCAAGGCCCCCACGCCCGGCAGAAAATCGCCGAACTGGTGACCCAGTCCCGTGGCATCCTGATCCATCAGCTCAAACCGTTCGAAGGCCGGGCCGACGGCGACTGGTATATCGCCCGCACCGGCTATACCGGCGAAGACGGCCTCGAAATAGTGCTGCCGGCCGATCAGGCTCCAGGCTTTTTCAACGACCTGGTAGGCGCTGGCATTTCTCCCATCGGCCTCGGTGCGCGCGACACCTTGCGCCTGGAGGCCGGCATGAACCTGTATGGCCAGGATATTCACCAGGCCGTCTCACCCCTGGCGGCCAACATGGCTTGGAGCATCGCCTGGGAACCTGTGGAGCGTAACTTCATTGGCCGCGCCGCGCTGGAAGCAGAAAAAGCAGCCGGCGTGCAGTTCAAACTGGTGGGGCTCGTCCTCGAAGAACGGGGTGTGCTGCGCGCTCACCAAGTGGTTCGTATCGCCAATGTTGGCGAAGGAGAGATCACCAGTGGTAGTTTCTCGCCTACGCTAAGCAAATCCATTGCGCTGGCGCGTGTGCCGACGGCGACTGCCGACCGGGCCGAAGTGGAAATCCGCGGCAAGTGGTATCCGGTTCGAGTGGTCAAGCCGACCTTCGTGCGCCATGGCAAAACCTTGATCTAACCAATTCCGGCAGGCCGAAGGCCGCTGACATTTCATCTTGAGGACACAGACTATGAGCAATATCCCTGCCGACCTGCGTTTTGCCGAAAGTCACGAATGGGCCCGTCTGGAAGCTGACGGCACCGTGACCGTCGGGATCTCCGACCATGCACAGGAAGCTTTGGGTGATGTGGTGTTTGTTGAATTGGCAGAAGTGGGTGCCCATTTTGAAGCGCAAGGCCAGGCGGGTGTGGTTGAGTCGGTGAAAGCAGCCTCGGATATCTACTCGCCGGTTGCCGGCGAAGTGATTGCTGTCAACGAAGAGCTGAGTGGCAGCCCTGAGCTGTTGAACTCGGACCCGTACGGCGCCTGGATCTTCAAGCTCAAGCCAAGCGACAAGGCCGACTTGGACAAGTTGCTGGATGCCGCCGGCTACAAAGCCGTCATCGGCGAATAATCGCCTGCCCCAATACAGGCGCGGGCTAATGTGGGAGCGGGCTTGCTCGCGAATGCGGTGGTTCAGTCATTGATGTATTGACTGACACTCCGCATTCGCGAGCAAGCCCGCTCCCACACTGTACTGCATCAACCTTGAGTGTTCAGTACGGCTTTAACCGCCGCTACAGCTCGCTCCACATCCGCCTCTGTCATCGCCGTGAACATCGGCAACGACACGATCAAACGCCCAACACGCTCTGCCACCGGGAACATGCCTTCCTTGAAACCCTGTGCCCGATACAGGCTCAGCAGGTGGATCGGTGGGTAGTGATAGCCGATACCCACGCCGTGGGCCTGCATCTTTTCCATGAACGTCGCACGGGCTGGTAGGCCATCCTGGCGCTCTGGCAACACCAGTTGGAACAGGTGCCAGTTGCTGTTTTCGAAGTCGGCCGGCGGCAGTTGCGCGCCGTATTGGGCTTCGAAATCGCTGCCCAAGCACTTGAAATAGTGCCGTGCCAGGTTCTGGCGATGGGCGGTGATCTTCTCGATGTGCGCGAATTGCCCCAGGCCGATGGCGGCGGCAATGTCGGTCATGTTGAACTTGCCCCCCAGCACATCCACATCCAGACCATCGAAGCCGCTGCGGGTGACGCCTTGCAGGCGGTACTTCTCGGCCAGACGGGCCTCCTCGGCGTTGTTCAACACCAGGCAGCCGCCTTCGGACGACGTGATGTTCTTGTTCGCCTGGAAGCTGAAAGACACGAAGTCGCCGGTTGCGCCGATACGCTCCCCATCCCAGCTGGACCCCAGGGCCTGGGCGGCATCTTCGACAATGCGCAGGTTGTACTTATTGGCCAGCGCGTAGAGCATCGGCATATCCAGGGGCAAGCCGGCCAGGTAGACCGGGATGATCGCCTTGGTACGCGGGGTAATGGCGGCTTCCACCTGGGCCAGGTCGATATTGCGCGTCACCGGGTCGATGTCGGCAAAAACCGGAGTGGCGCCGACTTCGAGAATCACGTTGGCCGTGGCAACCCAGGAGATTGGCGTGGTGATGACTTCATCCCCAGGCCCGATTCCGGCGATGCGCAAGGCGATCTCCATGGTGCAGGTGCCCGAGTTGAAGGTGCGCACCGGACGGCCGCCAAAATACTCCGACAACTGTGCTTCGAACGCCTGCACCTTTGGCCCGCTGGTGATCCAGCCGGAACGCAGAACATCACCGACCGCCGTGATGGTGGCTTCATCAATGGTCGGTTTGGAAAACGGCAGGAAGGGCTGTTGGCTCATGACGAAGAAGGCATCCGTTTCAGGTAGGCGATGAAAAATACACGTGTCAGTGGGGCATGGTTGCACGCTGAGACTGAATATAGCCTGTCATGCATGAACGATTCGTCATACAACAGGCAAAAAAATGCCGCTTGAAAAAGCGGCATTTTTTATGAGGGCAGTTATTACTCGGTGACAGCATTCTTCGCCAGGATGGCGTTAGCCAGTTCCATATCGGTGGCTTGAAGGCCAGGGTTATCGGCGCGGACCTTCTGCATGGCCGCTTCCAGGTACGGGCCGCGAATGCCGCCGTCGCTGGCGACGAAGCTGCCTGCGTCGTCCTGGGCCGCGACCACCAGCTTGTGGTCCTTGAACGTCAGGTAAGTCGAGCCAGTGGTGGCGCCCGACGAGATGACATTACGCCAGAAGCTATCGGCCATGGCTGAGCCGACAGGTAGGGAAAGCACAGCGAGGGTTGCGACAGCATATTTGAGACGCATGATGGGTGACTCCGGTGGGTTATCTGTACGTTTTGATTGTAGTTAACCCGATCCAGTTCCATCACTGACTAAACAGTTTCAACCTTTAAAATCACCCCATCCTGCCCAACCACGCGGACTTGAGCGCCCACGGGGGCGTCGGCACCGGTGACCATCCACACGCCATCGCCGACTTTGACCTTGCCGCGACCATCCACAATGGCTTGATGCACCACGAAAGTGCGCCCCACCAACTCTGAACCGCGCTCGTTCAACCCCGGTTGATCACTGGCCTTGGCGCTGCTGCGCTGGCGTTTCCACCAGTACACGGCAGTCAGTATCGACAACATCGCAAACAGCAGCAGTTGCCATTCCAGCCCGAGCGGTGGGAACAGGAACTTGATCACGCCCACGGCAGCGGCGGCGATACCCATCCACAGCAGGTAGCCTCCGGCACCGAACACCTCGAGAATCAACAGCACGGTGCCCAGTGCCAACCAGTCCCAGAACGACAAATGCAGCAGGAAGTCCCACATGGTGATGGCCTCAGCCTTTCTGGTTGCCGAAGGTTGCCTTGACGATTTCGCCGATACCGCCCACGGCGCCAATCACTTGGCTGGCTTCTAGCGGCATCAGGATGACCTTGCTGTTGTTGGCCGACGCAAGCTTGCCCAAGGCGTCGATGTATTTTTGCGCGACGAAGTAGTTCACCGCCTGCACATTGCCGGACGCGATGGCTTCGGACACCACTTGTGTCGCCCGCGCTTCGGCTTCAGCCTGACGCTCACGTGCCTCGGATTCCAGGAACGCGGCCTGGCGGCTGCCTTCGGCTTCAAGGATTTGCGCCTGCTTTTTGCCTTCCGCTGTCAGGATCGCCGACGCCCGCAGGCCCTCTGCTTCGAGGATCTGTGCACGCTTGATTCGCTCGGCTTTCATCTGGCCGGACATGGCGGCCATCAGGTCGGCGGGCGGGCTGATGTCCTTGATCTCGATACGGGTGATCTTGATGCCCCATGGCGCAGTGGCTTCATCCACGGTGCGCAGGAGTTTTTCGTTGATGCCGTCACGCTGGCTCAGCATGGCGTCCAGCTCCATGGAGCCGAGTACGGTGCGGATATTGGTCTGCAGCAGGTTGCGGATAGCATGTTCGAGGTTGTTGACCTCATAGGCGGCCTGGGCGGTGTTGACCACCTGGAAGAAGCACACGGCATCGATCTGCACGGTGGCATTGTCGGCGGTGATGACTTCTTGAGGCGGGATATCCAGCACGCTTTCCATCACGTTGATCTTGCGACCGATGCGGTCCATGACCGGGATGATGATATTCAGGCCGGGTTTCAAGGTGTTGGTGTAGCGGCCGAAACGCTCGACGGTCCATTGGTAGCCCTGGGGCACCACTTTGAAACCCATGAACAGGATGGCGATGGCCAAGCCTACGAAAAGAAGCAGTACGGTTCCGATCTGCATAGCGATTCCCTATCTGAAGGTGTCAGTGAATGACATTAGGCCGATTGTAACGGTCTGGTCACGGATAAAGACGGTTTCATGCCCCAATAAACAAAGGATTTGTTTCTGAATCCCCTGGCGTGACCCGCAATACCTCCGTCATCGTGGTCAGCCCGGCCTTCACTTTCTCGATGCCGGCCATGCGCAGGCTGCTCATGCCCTGCGCCAGTGCCCCACGGCGCAGGGCTTGTACGTCCGCGCCCGGGGTGACCAGCGCCTGGAGGGCTGGGTCCATGAGCATGATTTCATACAGCCCGGCCCGGCCTCGATAACCGCTGTCACGGCATTGCGCACAGCCGACAGCATCAAAGCCGCCAGCGTCCTCCTGGCCCATGGGGCGCTTGCAGTGGCTGCACAGAACCCGCACCAAGCGCTGCGCCATCACGCCTATGAGCGTGGCTTTGATCAAATAGTGAGCAATACCCAGCTCTTGCAGGCGGCTGATGGCGCTGGGCGCGTCGTTGGTGTGCAAGGTCGATAGCACCAGATGCCCGGTCAGCGCGGCCTGGATAGCCATCTCTGCGGTTTCCTGGTCGCGGATTTCGCCGATCATGATGATGTCCGGGTCCTGGCGCAGCAGGGCGCGGATGCCGCTGGCGAACGTGAGGTCGATGTTGTGCTGGACCTGCATCTGGTTGAAGGCCGGCTCGACCATTTCAATCGGGTCTTCCACCGTGCACAGGTTGACCTCGCGGGTCGCCAGTTGCCTGAGGGTGGTGTAGAGGGTGCTGGTCTTGCCCGAGCCGGTTGGGCCGGTGACGAGGATGATGCCGTGGGTGCGTCGCGTCATGGCGTGCCAGCGTTGCTGGTCGGCGTTGGACAAACCCAACTGGTCAAAATCCTTGAGCAGCACCTGAGGGTCAAAAATTCGCATCACCAGCTTTTCGCCGAATGCCGTGGGCAGGGTCGAAAGCCGCAATTCCACCTCGATACCCGCAGGGTTTCGGGTCTTGACGCGGCCATCCTGGGGTTTGCGTTTCTCGGCCACGTTCATGCGCCCCAGGCTTTTCAGGCGGCTGACCACGGCCATGGTGACCTGCGGGGGAAATTGATAGACGTCATGCAGCAGCCCATCAATGCGAAAGCGCACCCGGCCCTGGTCGCGGCCGGGCTCAATATGGATATCGCTGGCCCGTTGGCCAAAGGCGTATTGCAGCAGCCAGTCGACGATGTTGACGATATGCGCGTCGTTGGCATCCGGCTCCTTGTCACTGGCGCCGAGGCTGAGCAAGTCGACATTGCCAGGCACCGTCATCTTTTGATCCGCACCGCTGACGGACTTGGCCAAGCGATAAAACTCGTTGATACAGCGTTGGATGTCCTGGGGGTTGGCAACCACGCGCTTGATCGTGCGTTTGAGCACCTGAGACAGCCCGGCTTCCCAGGCGGTGATATGGGGTTGGGCACTGGCGACCGTCACGCTGTGGGCATCCACGGCGACTGCAAGAATGCCGTGGCGCTGGGCGAAGGCGTGGGACATCAAGGGCACCACGGCCGCCACGTCGATCTGCAACGGGTCGATGCGCAGGTAAGGCTGGCCGACCTGCCGGGCCAGCCATTGGGTCAAGGTCTCCAGGCAAGGGCCCTGGGCTGCGATGCATTCCAGGGGGTGCTGGCTGGCGGGCGCTGGCACCACCTTTTGCGCCGCCTGCGCCGTGATCAGCCCTTGCTCGACCAGCGCCGGCAACAATTGCTGCAGTTCCAAGGGGTGATCGTGGGCGATGACGGGCATGCAGGTTTTCCTGGGCGGCTCGGGGTGTAATCCCAGGCTAGCCAACCGCTGAAGATCTGGCGTGCGCGTGTATTGCAGGTTTTTACTGCGCCATCGCCGCCAGCGCTTGGGGCCGCTCGGAATCAGCTGACCACAGCTCCAGGGTGCACACGCTGATCAGGTTTCGAATCTTTTCACCGATCACTTGGGCGCGGTGCCAGCTCAGGCCGGTCATCACGATATCGATGCTCAGCAGGTCGGCTTCCCGGTTCACGCTGACCTGGGTGGGCGTGAGCAATTGCAGCGCGAAGTAGTTCAGCACCCGGCACAGCACGTCCGGTTCGGCCTCGGCGACGATGTGATAGTGCGCCCGGCAGTGGCTGCTATTGGCCGCCCACGCATCGACGCGGGTGGCAGGGTAGGCGGTTTCGACGGCGTGCATGCTGACTCTCCAAATTCGACTGGAGGAATTTTTACATTCGCCTCGGGAGATTTCTTATCTAAGATGAGCCTGTTTGGCGATAAATCGACTCAATCAATTCAAGATCATCCTATTAATGGGTACGTTTATGCACAGTGAGTTGGACGCCTACGACCGCCGCATCCTGGCCTTGCTGCAAGAGGATGCCTCGCTCTCCAGCGCACAGATTGCCGAGCAGGTCGGCCTGTCGCAGTCGCCGTGCTGGCGGCGCATTCAGCGGCTCAAGGACGAGGGCGTGATCCGCGGCCAGGTCACGCTGCTGGACCGCAAGAAAATCGGGCTCAACACGCAGATTTTCGCCGAGGTCAAACTCAACGCTCACGGTCGCTCCAATTTCACCGAGTTCACCGAGGCGATTCGCGGGTTTCCGGAAGTGTTGGAGTGTTATGTGCTGATGGGGGCTGTGGATTTTCTGCTGCGTATCGTCACCTCGGATATCGAGGCGTATGAGCGGTTTTTCTTCGAGAAGTTGTCGATGGTGCCGGGGATTCAGGAGGTCAACTCGATTGTGGCGCTGTCGGAGATCAAGTCCACCACCAGCCTGCCAGTATTGCGCTGACAGCGAGGGCCTCATCGCGGCATAGGTATCTACACAACTTCGAGGCGACGCTGGACCTGTGGCGAGGGAGCTTGCTCCCGTGACGGCCTGACAGTCGACGCTTATCTACCTGACGCGCCACGGTCCAAATGTGGGAGCTGGCTTGCCTGCGAAGACGGCCTGACAGTCAACACAGCTGGATTGTGTACATATCCATTGCTGCGGTAA
>NZ_LYSO01000098.1:0-23589 GCF_001728935.1 Pseudomonas sp. AP42 | reverse complement strand
GCGGCGATCTGCAGGCAAGCCACATTGATCGTATTGCACGCGTGGGTTAGTGGCATTTGGTCATGGTTTGTAAAGGGCCAGCAAGGCGTGTCCCTTTAAATTGCAGGACGTTTCCTAGACAATCCTTGCCGCCTTGTGCCTGCTGGAATCGGTGGCTAGTCTGCGGTCCGTCACTGCCAAATCAGTGATCGGGTTTAGTCGCCCGGCATTCCAAAAGGCGCATGCTCCTCCATGAGTTTTAATGGTGGCTGTGCGCAGGGCGCCCTTGGGTGCGCCGGATTTTGCCTTTTGGCCGGTCGACTAACCTGCGTACAGCCGCCACCCTACGTTTAGTCGCGAAAGGTTCGGCTCCCTGAATCCAAAAGGAAGCTAAACAATGAGTAAAGTCCTACCCGACCCACCCATCGATCCCGCAAAAGACCGCGCCGCGTTCAACCGCGCCATCGACCATTACCTGCCTACCCAAGGCTTCCACTGTGTCAACGAAGACCTGAGTTTCGAAGACGCCCTGCTCTACACCGCCAGCCTGCTCGACAGTGCCTCTGCCACGGCGCTGGATTGCGGTGAACTGCTGCAAAGCCCTGAACGGGCGAAGATCCTGGCGGTGTGGCATTTGCTGGAAATTGCAAAAACCACCGTAGATCGCTCCATCGAGTGCCTGACCGGCACCAAGGCCACTGCCTAAACGCGCTTAAAACTGTGGGAGGGCACAAGCCTTAGTACCACCTGTAGGAGCGAGCTTGCTCGCGAAAAACGCAAAGGCGCCGCGTTTATTCAGGAAGCACGCGTTATCGTTGACGTTTTTCGCGAGCAAGCTCGCTCCTACGATGGGTGGGGGGACAGCCCTCATAAGCCTCATTTTTCCCTCGGGTTATTGCGGATAAAAACTAAAAGTCCATAATGGACAAATTAGTTTATCCGGAGAGCCCCATGTCCACCACGCCCCTCGTTATCGACCAAGCCCAGGCTCGTACCTTGCTGGCTCAAGTCGACGTGCCGTTGATCCTGCGCAAATTGTTTTGCGACCTCGCCGCCGGGCAAGCGGTGCAGCCGGCGCAACAATTGGTGGAGTTTCCCCAGGGTGCCGGGGATTTCATCAACTACTTGGGCGTATTGGCCGAAGACGGGGTGTACGGGGTCAAGACTTCGCCCTACATCGTGCGCGAGCAAGGCCCGTTGGTGACGGCCTGGACCCTGTTGATGTCGATGCACAGCGGCCAGCCGTTGCTGTTGTGCGATGCCGCTGAATTGACCACTGCCCGCACCGCCGCCACCACGGCCTTGGCGGTGGATGCGCTGGCCCCGGCGGCGGCGCAACGCCTGGCGATCATCGGCAGCGGCAAGGTCGCCCAGGCGCACCTGCGTTACGTACAGAACCTGCGCGACTGGCAGCAAATCCGCCTGTACTCGCCGAGCCTGGGCAGCGCCAGCGCCGAAACGCGTATGCAGTGGGCCTGCCTGGACCCGCGCCTGACCCTCGCCGCCACCTGCGAGGCCGCCCTGGAAGACGCGGATGTGATCCTGCTGTGCACCTCCTCCGCCGGCCCGGTCATCGACCCGTCACGCTTGAGCAAACCCGCGTTGATCACCTCCATCAGCACCAACGCGCCGCGTGCCCATGAAGTGCCGCCACACTGCCTCAACCAGATGCACGTGTTCTGCGACTACCGCCAGACCACCCCGGATTCGGCCGGTGAGATGCTGATCGCCAGCGAACAGCACGGCTGGGACAAACGCACGATTGTCGGCGACTTGCCCGAATTGTTCAGCGACATGGCCCAACGCCCGGCCTACGATCGTCACGTCTTTTTCCGCTCCATCGGCCTGGGCCTGGAAGACATCGCCCTGGCCAATGCCCTCTACAAACTGTAGGAGCGAGCTTGCTCGCGAAGACCTCACAGGCACTGCGTTTACACAGGATGGGCGCGTTATCGTTAACGTTTTTCGCGAGCAAGCTCGCTCCTACAATGCTTATTTCAGGAGTTCTTCATGAGCCACGCAGACTTCATCATTATCGGCGGCGGCATTGCCGGCGCGTCCACCGGGTTCTGGTTGTCGCAGCACGGCAAGGTGTTGGTGCTGGAGCGTGAAAACCACCCGGCCTATCATTCCACCGGGCGTTCGGCAGCGCTCTATACCGCCGCTTACGGCACCCCGCAGGTACGCGCGCTGACCTTGGCCAGCCGGGCCTTCTTCGACCAGCCACCCGCAGGCTTCTGCGAACACCCACTGCTGACGCCCCGAGGCGAAATGACCGTGGATTTCAACGGCGACCCGGCCGAACTCGACAGCCAGTACCTGAGCGCCAAGGCCACCGTAGAGCAGGTGCAGCGACTGACGGCCGACGAAGCCTGTGCACGCTTGCCGATCCTGCGCCGTGAAAAAGTCCACGGGGCTATCTACGACCCCACCGCTTGCGACATCGACACCGACGCCCTGCACCAAGGCTACTTGCGCGGTATCCGCCGCAACCAGGGCGACGTGCGCACCGACAGCCATGTGCTGGGCTTGAGCCGCGACGCCGACGGCCTGTGGCAGGTGCGCACCCAGGATGCTATCTACACTGCGCCGGTCATCATTAACGCCGCCGGCGCCTGGGCCGACCATATCGGCGGGCTGGCGGGCGCGGCGTCCATCGGCTTGCAGCCCAAGCGCCGCTCGGCCTTTATCTTCGCCGGCCCCGACGGCGTGGACAGCCACGACTGGCCGATGCTGGTGGCCCTCGACGAAGCGTTCTACATGAAACCCGATGCCGGCATGTTCCTCGGCTCGCCAGCCAACGCCGACCCGGTAGAACCCCAAGATGTACAACCCGAAGAGCTGGATATTGCCATGGGCATCTACCAGATCGAGGAAGCCACCACCCTGACTATCCGCCGCCCCACGCGCACCTGGGCGGGCTTGCGCAGTTTTGTGCAGGACGGTGATTTGCTGTCGGGCTTTGACCCGCAAGTACCGGGGCTGTTCTGGGTGGCGGCGCAAGGCGGCTACGGCATCCAGACCTCACCCGCCATGGGCCAGGCAAGCGCCGCCCTGGTGCGCGGCGAACCGCTGCCCGAGGCACTGACGCGGTTCGGCCTGGACGCTGGTATGCTCTCCCCGGTCCGCCTGGAGCCCCATTGATGAACACTGCTGAACAAGACAAGGTCATGCAGAACTTCCGCGCGATTGCCGATGCAATCGCCACGCTGTTCTTTCCCCATGCAGAAGTGGTGCTGCATGACCTGCGCACGCAAACCGTGGATTACATCGCCAATAACCTGTCCAAGCGCAGCCTGGGTGACGACTCGTCACTGGAGGACATGCTCGACGGTGACGTCAGCGAGGTGAATATCGGCCCTTATGAAAAGCTCAACTGGGACGGCCAGAAAATCCGCAGCCTGAGCACCGTGCTGCACGACCACAAAGGGCGCAGGCTGGCGGTGCTGTGCATCAACCTGAATATTTCAATGTTCGAAACGGCCAAGGCGGCGCTGGATCTGTTCCTGTCGCCGAGCAAGCTGATTGCTCAGCCGGACGCGCTGTTTCGTGATGACTGGCAGGAGCGTATCAACACCTTCCTGCATGCCTGGCTGCGCGAGCGTCAGTTGAGCCTGAACCTGTTGACCCGCGACCATAAACGCGAACTGGTGCTGGCGCTGCATGCCGAGGGGGCATTCAAGGGCAAGAGCGCCTCCAACTATGTGGCCAATGTACTGGGCATGGGGCGGGCGACGGTCTACAAGCATTTGAAGGAACTCAAGGGTTGACCCCCTTCTGACCACAACGCTAATCCCCTGTGGGAGCTGTCGAGCCCCAGCGAGGCTGCGAAGGGGCCGGCAAGGTCAACATTTTCATCGCCTGACCCACCGCTTTCGCAGCCTCGCTAAAGCTCGACAGCTCCCACATTGACCGCGTATTTCCTTGGATCAGTCGCCGTAGATATCGGCCTTGAAGTACTGCTGTGAAATCTTCTGGTATTCGCCGCTGGCGCGAATGCCGTCGATGGCCGCGTTCAGTTCGCTGACCAACTCGCCATTGCCCTTGCGCACCGCAATACCGGCGCCCTCGCCCACGTATTTCGGGTCCTTGAGCTCCGGGCCGACGAAGGCATAACCCTGCCCGCGGGGCATCGACAGGAAGTCGCTCAGGGGGATGGTGTCGGCAAAGATCGCATCCAGGCGCCCCGCTGCCAGGTCCATGTAGATTTCTTCGTTATTGCTGTAGCGCTTGACGTTGATGCCCTTGGGCTCGAACACCTCGGTGGCATAGCGGTCGGTGGTGGTGGCGCGCTGTACGCCGACGTTCTTGCCCTTGAGGCTGGCGTACTGGTCATCCACCACCGCGCCGTCCTTCATCACCAGGCGCGACGAGGTGAAGTAGTACTTGTGGGTGAAATCCACCGACTTCTTGCGGTCTTCGTTGATGGTCATGGACGACAACGCCATGTCGATCTTCTTGACCTTGAGGGACGGAATCAGCCCGTCGAACTCGCCTTCGATCCATACACACTTGACCTTCATTTGCGCGCACAGGGCGTTGCCGATGTCGTAGTCGAAACCGACGATCTTGCCGTCGCCGGTTTTGGAGGCGAACGGTGGGTAAGCGGCCTCAATGCCGATACGCAGGGTTTTCTCAGCGGCCAGCAAGTGGCTGGAGGCGAACAGGCTCAGGGCCAGGGCGGGAAGGAGATGGCGTTTCTTCATGAGGGGGTTCTCGCAAGTTGTTGTTGGTTTGGCAAGAGTGAAGAAAAACGTGCAGCGACCATTCTGTACTTATAATTCCATACTGGACTTTTATGTGTTTGCCCGTCAACAGGCAAAAAAAAAGTGGGAGGGCTTGAGCCCTCCCACATCAGATCCTGCAATGCAGCTTAAACCCTACTTGGACACCGGCATCGCAAACTCCGCACCCTGCTCGATGCTCTCCGACCAGCGTTGCATGATCGACTTCTGCTTGGTGTAGAAGCGCACGCCCTCGGTGCCATAGGCGTGCATGTCACCGAACAGGCTCTTCTTCCAGCCCCCAAAACCGTGCCAGGCCATGGGCACCGGGATCGGCACGTTGATACCGACCATGCCCACTTCGATGCGCCGCGCAAACTCACGGGCAATGTTGCCATCGCGGGTGAAGCAGCTGACGCCGTTACCGAACTCGTGGTCGTTGACCAGCTTCACCGCCTCGGCAAAATCGTTCACGCGTACACAGGCCAGCACCGGGCCGAAGATTTCTTCGCGGTAGATGCTCATGTCCTGGGTCACATGGTCGAACAAGGTCGCGCCGAGCCAGAAGCCGTTTTCCAGGCCGGGTTCGGTGGGCACGTAGTCACGGCCATCAAGCAACAACTGCGCGCCGGCGTGTACGCCCTGCTCGATGTAGCCACTGATGCGCTCCAGCGCGGCCCGCGACACGATCGGGCCCATCTCGGCTTTCAAATCGCGACCATCGGTGATGCGCAACGTCTTGGCGCGCTCGGTCAAGGCAGCGATGACTTTGTCACCCACATCACCCACCAGCACCGCCACCGAGATCGCCATGCAGCGCTCGCCCGCACTGCCGTAGGCGGCGCCCATCAGCGCGTCCACGGTGCGTTCGATATCGGCGTCGGGCATCACCACCATATGGTTTTTCGCCCCGCCCAGGCCTTGCACGCGCTTGCCGTTGCGGGCACCGCTCTCGTAGATGTATTGGGCAATCGGCGTGGAGCCGACGAAGCTCACGGCCTTGACGTCCGGGTGTTCGATCAGCGCGTCCACCGACTCTTTATCACCCTGCACCACGTTGAACACGCCCTTGGGCAGGCCGGCTTCACGCAGCAACTCGGCCATAAACAGCGAAGCGCTCGGATCAGTGGGGCTGGGCTTGAGAATAAAGGTGTTACCCGCCGCAATGGCGATGGGGTACATCCACATCGGGACCATCACCGGGAAGTTGAACGGCGTCACGCCGGCGACCACGCCCAGCGGCTGGCGCATCGTCCAGTTGTCCATGCCACGGGAGACCTGGTCAGAGTGTTCGCCCTTGAGCAGGTTGGGAATGCCACAGGCAAATTCGAGGATGTCGATGCCACGCTCGACTTCGCCCTGGGCATCGGTGAAGACCTTGCCGTGCTCTGCAACGATGATGCGCGCCAGGTCGTCCTTGCGTTCGCGCAACAGGTGCAGGTATTCGAACAACACGCGGGCGCGACGGATCGGCGGGGTGTCGGCCCAGCCGGCAAACGCGGCCTGGGCAGCGGCGACGGCTTCGGCCACGGTCTTGCGGCTGGCCAGGGCCACGCGCGCGGTGACTTCACCAGTGGCCGGGTTGTAGACGTCCTGATAACGGTCATCGCGGCTGACGCGCTGGTCGTTGATGTAGTGCTCGATGGTTGCAGTCATGGCAGTCGATCCAGGTGGGTAGCGTTGGGCCACACGATAGGCTTTCGCTTTGTTCCTAACCAGAGCAGAATCCAGAACTTATTGTCCTTATAGGCGAACAATACACCCATGGAAAAGGCTGAGATCGAAGGGCTGTGGACCCACATTCACTGGCTGTCGGTGCTGGAGGAACAAGGCACCTACACCGCCGCCGCCGCGCGCCTGGGGGTGAGCAAGTCAGCGGTGAGCCAGCGCATTTCCGACCTGGAAAAGGCCACCGGCACGCGCCTGGTAACGCGCACCACCCGCAGCGTGCGGCTGACCGATGCGGGGCTGTCATTGACTCGGGAAGTACGCAGCGCCTACGCGCAGATCGCCCGTAGTTTTTCCTCGGTGCGCGACTCGGTCGGGGAAATACGCGGGCTGGTGCGCCTGACCGCTCCCGTGGCCTTCGCCCGGCAACAACTGGTGCCGCACCTGTCCGGCTTTTTGCAGCAGTACCCCCAGGTGCGTATCCAACTGGACGTCTCCGATGCCTTGAGCTCACTGGCCGCCGAAGGTTACGACCTGGCGGTGCGCCACGGCTTCCAGGTGCCCGAAACCCACGTGGCCTGGAAGCTGTGCGACACCACCTCAGTGCTGGTCGCCACCCATGATTACCTGCAACGCCACGGCGAACCTCGCGAGCCGGGCGATCTGTCGGCGCACAACTGCCTGTTTTACCCACGCGGCACCGACCAGCCCGCCTGGACCTTCGAACGCGGCAGCCAACCCCTCGAGCGCCTCACCGTGCCCATCGCCGGCAGCTTTGCCACCAATAACAGCGAAGCCTTGCGCGACGCCGCACTCAACCACCTGGGCATCGCCCTGCTCCCGGACTTCAGCGCCCAGGCGGCGCTGGACGCGGGCAAAGTGGTGCAGGTCTTGAAGGACTGGACACTCAAAGGCGCGTTTGCCGATGAGATCTATCTGATACGGCCCTACTCGCCCCATGTGCCCAAGTCGGTGAGTGCGTTGGTCAGCTACCTGAAAGACAAGCTCTCGGGTGGGTTCCGCTAGGCTCAAGGATTAAAAATCCACCGTCGCCGACAGCTGCAAGGTACGCGAACCCGACGTACTGCTGATGGACGAACCCACCAGCGCCCTCGATATATATCGCCAAGTACAAGTACTGGATTTCATGCGCACCCTGGCGCGCAAACGCGAGGTGATTGTGTTTATCGCACTGCATGACCTGAACCAGGCACTGCGCTTTGCCGACCAGGTGCAGGCACGCATTGAGCGCTGCAGCCGCATATTCTGATTGATGGGATTGTGTGAATAGACCATGCGAAGCATGGGTATCCACGATGCGAAGCGAGCCGCTCTTGATCTGCTTTTGATCTTGATCTTAAGCGCCCCGTCAAACCACGCTGGCCGGAATTCGACAGGGATTTGGGGGGTAAACCGGCAGGGATGCCGGTTTAGCCGCCCCGCGCCATGCATGGCGCGTGGCGGCGGCCCCCCAAATCCCTGGCGGATTACGGGCACACCGAGCCCAAGCGAGGTGCCGAGTGGTGGGGCAAGAGCCCTTTTGGTTACTTTTGGGGCTCTTTTCCAAAAGTGACCCGCTGTCAGAGCGGAACCCTAAGCGGCCGTTACCGCAGCAATGGATATGTACACAATCCAACTGTATCGCCTGTCAGGCCGCCTTCGCGAGCAAGCCCGCTCCCACAGTTGGATCGTTGGGTGTCAGGTAGATAGGCGTCGGCTGTCAGGGCGTCATCGCAGGCAAGCCAGCTCCCACATTTTGAATCTTGGGGGTGTCAGGTAGATAGGTGTCGGCTGGCAGGGCGTCATCGCAGGCAAGCCAGCTCCCACAGAAGATCACGGCACATCAGTCAAAATCTCGGATCAGCCACTGCTTCTATCGCTCAATCCTCGCGAATACTTGCCTGATCCTCCGACTTATCGCCTACCGGGATAGATACCCCTTGCGCCGTGGTCTAGAGTCCAACCATGCGCGCGTGGCCAAGATGAAACCGGTTCTCAACCCCGCCGCCATAACCCGTCGCCCATGAGCGACACCAGGGCATGCCACCGCGCACGTCCCTGATAAGAAAAAGCACCACCAACCGATGATCAGCAGGTGAGCCCGCATGGAATTACGTATCAACCAAAAGGCCTATCAGGTCGATGCCGAAGCCGACACCCCGTTGTTGTGGGTGATCCGCGATAACCTGGGCATGACCGGCACCAAATACGGCTGCGGCCTGGCCCAGTGCGGCGCCTGTTCGGTGCTGGTGGACGGCAACGTGGTGCGCGCCTGCGTAACGCCCGTGGCCGGGGTGGTCGGTCGTGAGATCACCACCATCGAGGCCGTGGAGGCCGATGACGTGGGCAAGCGTGTCGTTGCAGCCTGGGTCGAGCACCAAGTGGCGCAATGCGGCTACTGCCAGTCCGGGCAGGTGATGGCAGCCACCGCGCTGCTCAAACACACCCCCGCGCCGACCAAGGCGCAGATCGACGCGGCGATGGTCAACCTCTGCCGTTGCGGCACCTACAACGCCATCCATGCCGCCATGGACGCCTTGGCCGCCGGGAAGGAAACCGCCTGATGAATACTAACGAGATCATTCCCGGCGTTACCCTGGGCGAGCCGGTCAACCTGTCCCGCCGCCGCTTCCTGGCCAGCACCGCCGTGGGCGCGCTGGTGATCGGTTTCGGCTTGCCGCTGGGCACCTCCCGTGTGCAAGCCGCGACCGCTGCCGCGGCTGAACGCGGTACTCAAGTGCCCGCCTTCCTGGAGATTCGTCCCGATGGCAGCGTGCGCTTGCTCAGCCCCTTCATGGAAGGCGGCCAAGGCACCCACACCGCCATGGCGCAGATCGTCGGTGAAGAATTGGATGCCGACCCGGCCACGTTCATCGTCGAAGCGGCCCCGCCCGGCGAAGCCTACGTGGTGATGGAAAATGGCATGCGCATCACCGGCGGCAGTATGTCGGTGCGCATGAGCTACCCGACCATGCGCCGCCTCGGCGCCCTCGCCCGCGCGATGCTGATGCAAGCCGGCGCCGAGCAACTGCGTGTACCGCTCAGCGAGTTGACCACCCAACCCGGTCGCGTGGTGCACGCTGCTTCCGGTCGCTCCCTGGGCTACGGTGAATTGGCAGGTGCCGCCCTGGATATGCCGGTGCCCGACCCGGCCAGCATCACCCTGCGCGACCCGAGCCAGTTCCGCTGGATCGGCAAGCCGGTCAAGCGCCTGGATGCCTATGACAAATCCACCGGCAAGGCGCAGTACACCATCGACCTGAAAATCGACGGCATGCTCCACGCGGCGATCCAACACGCGCCGCGTTTGGGCATGACCGTGGGCAGCCTGCGCAACCAGGCGCAGGTGCAGGCCATGCAAGGCGTGCACTCGGTTCACACCCTGCCCGGCGCCGTAGCCGTGGTAGCTGAACGTTGGTGGCATGCCAAGCGGGCCGTCGAAGCTATCCAGGTCGAATGGCTTGAAGCCGCGGCCGACTCCGCCGTGCGGGCGATGCCGGCGGATTTTTCCAGCGACAAGTACCGCGACTTCCTCGCCGCCCAGCAAGGTCCGGCCCGCGATGACGAGAACGAAGGCGATGTGGCCGGCGCACTGGCCAGCGCCAAGACCCGTGTCGAAGCCACCTACCACAACCAGTACCTCAACCATGCCCAGTTGGAGCCGCCTTCAGCCCTGGCACGCTTTAACCCGGACGGTACGCTGGAGGTGTGGCTGCCTAACCAGGCGCCGGATATGTTCCGTGCCGACATCGCCAAACGCACCGGCCTGAGCACTGAGCAAATCACCCTGCACTCGCCGCTACTGGGCGGTTTTTTCGGCCGGCATTTCCTGTATGACTCCGCCAACCCTTACCCGCAGGCCATCGCCCTGGCCAAGGCGGTGGGCCGGCCGATCAAGCTGATCTGGAGCCGTGAAGAAGAGTTCGTGCGCGATGTATTGCGCCCGGTCGCCGTGGTCAAGTTCCGCGCCGCGCTGGATGACAAAGGCCTGCCTGTGGCCATCGAAGCGGTGAGCGCCACCGAAGGCCCCACCGAAGCCATCGCTGGCAAACAGGGCGACGCCATCGACCCTACCGCCCTGGAAGGCTTGTCGGGCAAGAGCTACGCGATCCCCAACAAACGCATCGCGCAGATCTACGTCAAAGGCCCGGCCATGCTCGGTTACTGGCGTTCGGTGGGCAACTCGCTCAATGACTTTTTCTACGAAGCGTTCCTGGACGAACTGGCCGACAAAGGCGGCCATGACCCCTATGAACTGCGCCTGCACCTGCTGCGCGACAACCCGCGCCTGACCACCCTGCTGCAGGCGGCCGCCGAGCTGTCTGGCGGTTGGAAGCGTGGGCCTTACACCGCCGAAGACGGCACCCGCCGTGCACGCGGCGTAGCCATGGCTTCGCCATTTGGCTCCCATGCAGCAGTGGTGGCCGAGGTGTCGATCGAGAACGGCCAGGTCAAGGTTCATCACATCTGGCAAGCGATTGACCCGGGCAGCATCGTCAACCCGGCGATTGTGGAAGCGCAGGTCAACGGTGCCGTGGCCTTGGGCCTGTCGCAAACCCTGTTGGAGGAAGCGGTGTACGTGGATGGCAAGCCACGGGCGCGCAACTACGACCTTTATCCGGTGCTGCCGCCTTCGCGTATGGCGCAGGTCCACGTGAAGATCGTAGAGAGCGGCGAAAAGATGGGTGGCATCGGCGAACCGCCGTTGCCAGCTGTGGCCCCCGCCGTGGCGAATGCCGTGGCGCAATTGACCGGCCAACGCATCCGTAGTCTGCCTTTGAGCCGTTACACCTTCAGCTAACCGACAGGGAATGCCCATGAATAACCGCCGATTCGCAAGAACCGCAGGGTGGCTGGTGCTGCCCTGCGTGGTCGCCGCTGGCGTGCTGGCCTGGTACGTCACACGCCAGCCTGCCTCGCCTTTTGAACAACAGCAAAGCACAAGTTTCGACCCCGCCTTGGTCAGCCGCGGTGAATACGTCGCCCGCGTAAGTGACTGCGTGGCCTGCCACAGCCTGCCAGGCAAGACGCCCTTCGCCGGCGGCCTGGAAATGGCCACGCCGCTGGGAGCGATCCACGCCACCAACATCACCCCCGACCGCGAGCATGGCATCGGCACCTATAGCCTGGCCGACTTCGACCGCGCGGTACGCCACGGCGTGGCGCCGGGTGGGCGACGGCTCTACCCGGCCATGCCCTACCCGTCTTACGTCAAACTCAGCGATGACGACATCCAGGCGCTGTACGCATTTTTCATGAAAGGCGTGCAACCGGCCAACGAACCTAACCTGCCCAGCGGCATTCCCTGGCCGCTCAACCTGCGTTGGCCCATCGCCCTGTGGAACGGTGTGTTTGCACCCACCGCGACCTACGCCGCCAAGCCCGGCCAGGACGCGCTGTGGAACCGTGGCGCGTATATCGTGCAAGGCCCTGGCCACTGCGGCAGTTGCCACACGCCACGCGGGCTAGCGTTCAACGAGAAAGCCCTGGACGAATCCGGCGCGCCATTCCTGGCCGGTGCCCTGCTCGACGGCTGGTACGCCCCCAGCCTGCGCCAGGACCACAACACCGGCCTGGGCCGCTGGAGTGAGGAACAGATCGTGCAGTTCCTCAAGACCGGTCGCAACCAGCATGCCGTGGTCTATGGCTCCATGACCGAAGCCTTCAACAACTCCACGCAGTTCATGCAGGATGATGACCTGGCCGCGATCGCTCGCTATCTGAAGTCACTGCCCGGCGACCCACAGCGTGACGGCAGCCCCTGGCAGTATCAGGCAGTCACGGCGCGCTCGGATGCCCCCGGCGCCCACACCTACGCCACCCGCTGTGCCTCCTGCCATGGCCTCGACGGCAAAGGCCAACCCGACTGGATGCCACCCCTGGCAGGCGCCACCTCGGCCCTGGCCACGGAAAATGCTTCGGCGATCAACATCACCCTCAACGGCTCGCAACGTGTGGTCACCGCCGGGATGCCGGACGCCTACCGTATGCCAGCATTTCGTGAGCAATTGTCCGACCAGGAAATCGCCGACGTGTTGAGCTACGTGCGTGGTACCTGGGGCAACCACGGCGGCGCGGTCGATGCGAAGGCTGTTAGCAAGTTGCGCGGGCATACGGACCCTGCGAGCAGTAGCCCGATTATTTTGCATATGCGCTGAGGACCAGGCAGTGCAGCGCTTGTGGCCGTTGATAGGCCCAAGGGGTGCACTGCCTCTGAGCACAGGCAGCGAAACGACTGGTATTTCCGAAATGGAGCATATAGCCAAATAGTTTTCTGCCCCACTGGCGAGCAATCGGTACCGCGACTAACCTCCCCTCAGTATCAGAAAGGAATCACCCAGCAGCCACGGAGGCTACCCCCCGCTAAATATGATCCAACTGCCCACGTTATCGAACGTTATAAATGGATTATCCAAGCTACTCGTTGTTGTAGGTCAGTGCGCGAAAACAGGCTCACTCACTTGACAGTAATCAGTAAATAGGGAGCGAGGCGACCTATTTGATTTCTGCGTCTCCCATTGCCTCTAAGCAGTGCAATTCACGCCCTTAATAAACACGTCTTATCGCCACGCAAAAGGGCGCAGGCGTGCTCATATAAAATTATTGCTTCAGCAGGAGATAACCATGAGACAAGTTCAAAAAATCACCGTCAATAACAAAGGCGGTTACGTGTTTAACTTCAAGGTCCAATGGCTCAAGAGCGACGGCAAGTGGTACACGTCCCAATGGAGTAGCGGTGACTATCCGGTGGCGCAGTCTCGGACCACACCGAATCTGGAAACCATCGGCGTGCCTTCAGACGCGCTGGCCGTCACGGTGTATGGGCATGCACTGGCCGGGTCATCAGGCCAAGGCACGCCGTTTGTGGGGTTTGCCGCAAACGGCCAGATCGCGACCTACGATGCGGTAGGAACAACCCTCATCGGCTTTGCGATTAACTTGATCGAATAAATCAAGTTCTTTACCACGGGGTATCCGGCCCCCACTTTTCGTGACTTGCCGTTGGAAGTTGGCGCCGGCTTTCTTTTTTACTCTCAACTCACCTGACGTTAAAAACCACGTAACAGGACACCAACATGAAACAAGTCGAACGCATTGGTTGCCTTAACAACGGCATTTTTGTCATGAACTTTTCGATTCAGTGGCTTGACCCGGCCGGCCAATGGCATACCTGCGATTGGAACAGTGGCAACTTCGAAAATGGTGTGTACAGGGTCAGTCCTTCACTTGCATTGCTCGGCATTCCCGCGGATGCAATTGGCGTCACGCCTTATGTGTCCGCCGTCGCAGGCATCCAAAATCAAGGAGAACCTTTAGTTCAGTCGGCCAATAACGGCAGGCTGGCCGCCTATGAAGTCACGGGAACAACCTTGAATTTCAAGGTTCAGCCGCTACCGTGGAAAAACTGGGCTCAGAACATCGTCGACACCCTGGAAATCGATGGTCAATACTACTTCTCCCCAACCCATCTGGCAGCGCTTCAAGACATCGTGCGCCAGGCCGGCGCGGCAGGCGCGACAGTACGCGTATCGGGCCAACGACACGCGCAACCGGCCTTGGTTGCCGAAGACAATCGCATCGCCCCAGCCCCCCACCGCTGGCTCATCGACCTCGCCTGTTACGCAGACTTGGGCCCGAACGGGGATGAGTCTATTGTGCTGGGCACCGCCCCACATACGATCACCGTGAACACGGGTGCGCGCGAGGATGAGTTGGATGCCTTCCTGACCGCCCATGACCTGATGCTCAAGACCGCGACCGCCGGCGGCTTCTTCAGCCTGGGGGGCATGACCGCTGTCGATGTCCACGGCGCAACCATCCGCGCACCGATTTTTGCCGAAACCGCTTCGGCGTTCACCCTCATGGGGCCGGACGGCCAGGTGCGGACCATTGACGCACAGACGCCAGCAGTCGACGGATGGTCGCCCTTGCAATTTGCACGCGTCTCCCTCGGTGCGTTGGGCGTTGTCACTTCAGTGACTCTGGATGTATTACCCCGCCCATGGGCAACCACGTTGAATGCAGGCAAAGACACCAACGTTGTCTGCGCTGACGAGCCAACCTTCATCGCCCGGTTCAAGGCGCTGCTTACGGACCATGACCGCGTCGAATCCTTTCTCAATCCCTACACCGACAATTTCCTGATCTTGTGGTGGGATGTGGTTGCTTCCCCTGCCACCCAGGTTCCCAACCTGAAGACAAGCGTACCGAATGCCTGTGCCCTGGCGGGAGAGAATGTATTCGGAGCACCCTACCTGATACCGTTTGAGCCCATCATCGAGCCGCCCCTCATCGCCGCCCAGTATGGCAATAACACGACAACGGCGAGTGCAATCATCGACGCTGGGTTCCTTACGATCGAAACGCTTTTTGATCAAGCCGCGGCGGTCTACTCAGACTTGTGGCTAACCAAGGCCTCACGCGTTATTTTCATGTCGTACTTTATCGAGCTCCCGGCTCTGGATGACGAAGGCCTCAGTAAAGCCTGGCAAGGACTCGACGCCGTAAAGGCACGGATCAAGAGTACCAGCGACTTCCTGGTGGTTGCCCCGCTGGAGTTCCGCTTCGTCCGTGGTGGGGACACAGCGTTGGCCGGGACGTACACGCAAACCCCAGACGCTACCTTCGTGAACCTGGATCTTATCGGTTACGTACCCGCTGTGGCGGCGTCTGACTACCCGGATCGCCTCCTGCACTTTTTTGCGGATATTGAACGAGACTGGGTTGCCCTGGGTGGCATGCCGCACACCGGCAAAATGTTCGGTTTTTACAACCCGGCTCAACCCTCGGGAACTTACTCTGAGCCGTTCAACCCGGAATTCCTGAAGGACCTTGCACAGCGCCGCAGCGAGAGAACTGCGGCCTTCAACGCCTATCGCAAGGCTTGTGATCCAGCGGGTCGATTCCACAACCACTTTGTCGCGACGCTGCTGGGAGACATGCCGTAGCAGGGGTGTTGTGCGCTTGCCTGTGAATTCATCGACTCGGTTTGTCTGATGTACCGAGGTGTTTGCATCGCAGGCAAGCCAGCCCCCACATTCGGGCGATGAGTACCCTTGAGTTAAGCGTCGGCTGTTTGGACGGCTTATTTGCTCTCGTCCGCCTTGCCTTCCTGCATCTGCACTGACGACTGGGTGCCACTGTTGTTGTCTTTGGTGGCGTTATCGGCGTTGTCAAAACAGCCGTGTAGCATGAACGCGCTGCATAGACCCAGGCAGATATAGAGTTTCTTCATGAGGGTTCACCTGTTGATGAGTGAGTGATGTACGCGTGACGAAAGTACGATTCGTCCGCCCATGATCTATCTGTCTGGAATAGAGGCGCTGGCGTTCAAAAAATAGCCCCTTGGCTGACGAATGGGGGCCGCGTGTTATTCAAACGGGATCACCGAGATCTTGCCGTTGCGCTCAAGAATCGCGAAGCGGATCTGCTTGAGCTCGACAAGCCCTTGGGTGGACCGGGCCGCCTCAAGGATGTCGCCCTCGTCCAGGCGCGCATGCTTGAGGCGTTTATGCAGCACCTGGCCTTGCTCGACCAGCACCGTCGGCCCGCCATCGAGCACCCGCGCGAACCAGGCTGAACGCTGCTTGACCAGCGAGAATCCGATATCGATGGCAATCAGGGTGGCGATGACCAGCACAGCATTGGTCATCGAGAAGTCTTCGCCCAGCAACGCCTGTTGGGTGGCCTCGCCGATGACCATCAACAGCACCAGGTCAAAGGTGGTGAGTTCAGCCAGCGTGCGCCTGCCGGCAACCTTGAACAGCACCAGCAGTACCAGGTAAATCGCCATAGCCCGCAGTACAGAGTCCATGGTTGACCCTCGCAACAGTGAATGGGAAACGACCGATTCATACGGATTAGGTGATCACCGCGCCGCTCAGGTTCATTCTTTCGACTCGCCCCGGCCACCATCTAAAAAGATGATGGTTCCAGCGCAACTGAAGCGTTGAAGTGATCGAAATTTCGGCAGAAACCCAATTGATATAGGGGCGCTTGAAGCGGGTCACACGTCTATATCGACCACGTTGAAGAAGGAAACCCCTGTCATGAACGACTCACAACGCGCCTGGGAATTGGCCATGGTGCTGATTGCCAATGGCCGGATCCCCTTTGACCCCGCCAACCCGAGCGGGTCGGTGAAGATCCTGTCCAAGCATTTGCAAGCACTGGAAGAAGCACTGCGTGAACAGGCCACAGACGTCGCCACGCATGAGCGCCTGGGCAAGAACAGCAGCCGCAGGCCCTCATTGGTGTGTGCCGACTAGGCGTCAGGCTTTGGTGCGGTTACAGCCGATCCGATTCGGCAACTGGCCCTGCTTGGTTTTCAGCGTGGCCTGCAGCGCTTGCGGCAAGGTGCTCCAGAACGTCAGCCCGGAGCGCTCTTCGATGTGATCCACGGTGACCTGGTAATCACAGAAGTCTGCGCCCTTGGGAGTTTCCTGGTTCATCACGAATGAGGCGTACAGGCCCGTTTCCGGCGAACTGCCGACCACGATGATTTTCCAGTAGCCGCTGGGGATGGTGTGCACTTTATTCGTGCCCGGCAACGAGCCGACAAAATGCTCATACAACGGGCCGGTAGCCACATACACCTGATCGACGCCTGGCTCCTTGCTGAGGTTGCGCTCCCGGTCTTCCAGGCGCGCCCACGGCCCCTGGTTGAGCTCGGCCTTTTGCGGGGTGATGTTCGACAAGTAGTTGAGCGTTTCCCAATCGGCCACCCCGGCCATCGAAGCCAGGTTGGCCTGATGCCCCCGGTCGATTTTGAGCGCGACGTTGGCGCCGTTGTAATCCACCGGGTCCAGAGTTTCCCCGGCTGGAATATCCGGGTCGGTGCGCCAGTCACGGGAGCGCCCGCTGGCCGCCGTGGCTTTGGTGATTTTGTAGGAGACCCAATTGGCAAACTTGGTCGAGCCGTTGTTGTTCAACGTGTAGGCCAGGCGGTTCAACGTCACTGGGCTGCCACCGGTGGGGCAACCAACCGCGCAGTTATCGAACGGCAAGGCTGGCGCAGGGAGGACGGCGGACTGGCGCGAGGGTGTGGTACAGGCGGCCATCAACGGGATCAATGCAAACGCCAGGTACTTGAACGATGTGCTTCCTTGCATGGTGTTACTCCTTGGGATGAATCTCTTGAAAGATCAAAATGGCCTCGGCCGGTGCGCTTCCTGCGCAAGCCGAGATGACCATTGAATCACATAAACATTTCTAAACAACGACCGCAACCAGGCCGACAAACGTACCCCCTTCGCGCCTAGCCTGCGGTGCGCTGCTGGGCATTCTGACCACTCATCTCTGCCGCACAATACTGCACCAATAGTATGATAAGTTCCTCGCAACGCTTATTTCCCAAGGAGCAGTAATGACTACTGTACGAAAAACCATCACCGTTACTGATCAGCAAGACGGTTGGATAAAGGCGCAAATCGAAGCGGGTCATTACACCAGTGACAGCGAGTACATCCGGGACTTGATTCGTCGCGAACAGGAGCGCAGTGCACAAGTGGAGGCCATTCGTGCTGCTCTGCTTGAGGGTGAAGCCAGCGGTAAACCTCGCCCATTTGACCCTGAAGCGTTTAAACAGAGGATGCTCAATGCCCATGGCTGAATACCGTCTTAGCCCCGCGGCCGAACGCGACCTGGAAGGAATCTGGAGTTATACCGCGCAACAGTGGGGTGCAAAGCAGGCAGATCAGTACATCGATATCCTGACCACAACGTTTTCAGACTTGGCAAAACACCCTAAAACAGCTCCGACCTGTGACCACATCCGTGAGGGCTATCGCAGGCGCAGCATCGAGCAGCATATGATTTACCTGCGCATCACTACGTATGGGATTTCAATCATTCGCATCCTGCATGACCGTATGGACGCGTCGTGCAAGCTATGACAGTACAGACTGTTAAACCGGTGGGTGAACGGAGATTAAAATGCCTGACACAAAGCTGCCCCCTGCGGCCCCACACTGGCTGATCCGCCAAGCCACCCCCGACGATGTGCATGCCTTGGTCGCACTGGATGCGTACGCAACCGAGCATGCCAGCCGTCGTGTGTTTATCTATGACGCCGTGGTTCGCCAGCAATGCTTGGTAGCCGCCGACGCTAACGTGTGCGCCGGCTACCTGGTGCTCACCCACGACTTTTTCAACCATGGGTTTATTGCGCTGGTGGTGGTTTCACCGCTGTACCAGCGCCAGGGCGTCGGCCTTCGTCTGCTGGCAGCGGCCGAAGCGGCCTGCAAGACGCCCAAGCTGTTCGCGTCGACCAATGCCTCCAACGGCGCGTCCCAGGCCCTGCTGACGAAAGCCGGCTTCATTCCCAGCGGGCAGATCGAGAATCTGGACGATAACGACCCTGAACGTGTGTACGTCAAGTTCATTCGCTGACCTTCAGGCAATGCCTTTTGTAGGAGCGAGCTTGCTCGCGAAAAACGCCCAGGCGCCGCACTTCTTCAGGGAGCACGCGTTATCGTTGAGGTTTTTCGCGAGCAAGCTCGCTCCTACAGGAAGCAGAAAGCAGAAAGCCTTCTGCGCGGGCAGGAACCTTTTCTTGAATGGGCAATCTGTGGTTCACCCTTTTGAACCGAATGAGACCCTGCGCATGCTTGTGAAAAAAGCCGTCCTCTGCCTTGCACTGCTAAGTGCGGGCTTTATCGCAGGCTATGCGGCAAAACCCACGCCGCAGTTGCAAGTCACCGCTGGCCAATTAATGGAGTGCGGGGAACTCATGATCCCGACGCTGGGGATGTGAGTCGGTCCGCGGGATGCACGTTGAACCCATTGCGCCCCGCCGCCTTCGCGCCGTAAAGCGCTGTATCCGCAGCCTCCACCAGACCCAACACCGGCTCCAGCCGAGAGCCCATGCCCGTCGCGATACCGATACTCACACTCACGTGCCCGAAGGGGCTGCCTGGGTGTGTGATGTTCTCCTGCTGCAGACGCGAAAGAATGCGTTGCGCGACCACCGCAGCCCCTGCGCTGTCAGTCGCGGGCAGGATGATCGCCATTTCTTCTCCGCCATAGCGCGCCACTAGGTCCGACGGGCGCCGCACGCACGTTTCCAATAACGTGCTGACCGCCTGCAAGCACGCATCTCCCGCGACGTGACCAAAGGCGTCGTTAAAGCGTTTGAAATGGTCGATATCGATCATCAGCAATGCCAGCGACGTCCCTTCGCGCTGCGCCCGGCGCGCTTCCACGGCCAGCGTTTCATCAAAACAGCGGCGGTTGGCCAGGCCGGTCAGCGCGTCCTTCTTCGCCAAGAGTGCCAACTGCCGATTGGAGTCGAGCAACTGTTGCTGGGCGACACGCAACGCCTCTTCCGCCGCCGTACGCCTGCGGATATCCAGGATCAGAAACCAGCCGATCAGCCCCGTCAGCCCCAACAGCCCCACCACCACGACCGCTGACAGCGCCGCCTCGATACGCCACGCCGCGAGGGCTTCGTGCTTGCCCAACGCGACCGTGGTGATCAGCGGCAGGGTTTCGCTCTTGCGAAAGGCATAGAGCCGCTCTACCCCGTCCAGGCTGGAGGTATAGGCCGCAGTGCCCACAGGCTGGTCGACGAGGTACTTGGAATAAATAGGCGAGGTGGAAAAGTTGCGGCCCATGTCCTGCTCGCGAAAGGGGTAGCGCACCAGCAACGTGCCGTCTGCGTAGGACAGGCCGATGGCGCCCTCCTGGCCTACATCGAGTTTGCCGAATACCCGCAGAAAGTTTTCCACTCCCAGGGTCACAGCGACCACGCCAGCGAAGTTGCCCGCCGCGTCGTTGAAACGGCGGCTGATGGTCACCACCCATTCATGGTTGGCACGGCTCTGAATCGGCGGGCCAATAAAAGGTTCAGCACTCGGATCGTCGCGATGGTGGATGAAATAGGCCCGATCACTGCTATTGGCGCCCTCTGGGATCGCGCGATTGGAAGACAGCAACCACCGGCCCTGATGATCATAAATGGTGATGCCGCTGAGCTGCGGCATCAGCGGCTGCTGGCGGTTGATCAGCGTACTGATTCGCTGGATTTGCACCGGGCCACTGCCTTCGGTTTCCAAACGCTCAACCAGCCCCAGCAACAGCAACGAGCTTTGCCGCACGATGCCTTCGGTATAGGTGTTAAGGGCCTGGGTCAGGTTCAAGCCATGCACGTCCACTTCCGCCAGCGCGCGGTCACGGGAAGACAGGACTTTCCAAATCGTCAACGAAGTCAGGGAACAGCCGATCACCAACAGCAACAGCATCACAAGACGGGTATCACGCTTCACGTCAGCACCTTAAGGAAGTCCGGTTTCCATCCAGCCATCATTCGAACGTCGGTACTCACAGGGCAACCGGTTCCAGAGTGCCAGCATACAAGCAGTCCGTGCAGGCTGCAGCAACAGAGTGTGCGGCTGAGCGCCGGACAGAGGAGCAAGCGCCTTTAATGACCACTATCAAACAGGGTATTGAATGCTAAACCAACCGTAAGGTCGCCATTAATTCAATATCAATCGACGCAGAAAAACTTAGACGAAGCGGCACTTCCTGAGCCTACTTGTACAAGTTTCATCTGCCACTCTACCGTTCATCGCCCTTTTTAAAAAATTTCAAAACATCTGCGCACTTGCCCCTATCAGAAAAGATGTCCGTTGCATAAACGGGTAACTAGCGAAACGACATTTCAAAACTGGGAGTATTGTTATGACGACGAGCAATAAAAACCCTGGAAACTTTGCCAATGATCGCGAAAAAGCATCACAGGCGGGAAAGAAAGGTGGGCAGGCCTCTGGCGGCAACTTCGCCAACGACCGCGAAAAAGCCTCGGAAGCCGGGCGTAAAGGCGGCCAGAACAGCCATGGTGGTGGACGTAAGTCCTGACGAAGCGGCCAGTACCGCTGTTCCGCTTGTTAACAAAGGGCATTCATCATGCGTGAGTCAATTGATAATCAGCGCGGCGAGTTATCTCGCAGGCCGATTGTAGAAGTGCAAACTAAAGCAAGGACCGGCCTGCGTTCTAATACATCTGCGTGTTACGAACATCAGCAACTTGTTGAACACGCCGAAGCAACGATAAGTGCATCTAAAACGCCACCCTTGTGTGAAAGGCACTTATAACCGTGCAGCTTGACGCACGCGACTAAGTGCACGTTTCCAGCACAATCGAAGTGAACGTTACATTACCGACATAACGACGAGGTAACTGAACATGACTACTCAAGACAAGCAAGGCAATATGAGCGTCAGCGAAGCCGGTAAAAAAGGCGGCGAAGCCACTTCTGCGTCCCATGACAAAGAGTTCTACCAGGAGATCGGCAGCAAAGGTGGCCAAAACAGTGGCGGGAACTTCAAGAATGATCCCGAACGCGCTGCTGAAGCCGGCAGCAAAGGCGGCCAGAACAGTGGCGGCAATTTTGCCAACGACCGTGAAAAAGCTTCCGAAGCCGGGCGTAAAGGTGGCGAACACAGCCACGGCGGCGGACGCAAAAGCTGATGTGCTTGATGCAGGGGAGCCGTGCTCCCCTGCTTTCATTGATGAGGGACACCATGCCTTTACACATTATCAACTTCACCGCACCGGTCACCGCTTCTACGTGCAGCCAACTGATTGAAAAAGCTTCGTTGGCCGTACAACAAGATGCCCAGGGCCTGGTACTGAATATCGCCACCATGGGTGGTGAATGCAGCTACGGCTTTACGATCTACAACTTTTTATTGTCCCTGCCGATCCCGGTGCATACCCATAACCTCGGCACCGTGGAATCCATGGGCAATATCATCTTCCTGGCCGGTGAGCGCAGGACCGCCTGCAAACACAGTAAATTCCTGTTCCACCCCTTCCACTGGCATGTGCAAGGCGCGGTTGACCACTCGCGCATGTCCGAATATGCGATGAGCCTCGATTACGACTTGCAGTTGTACGCACGCATCGTGGCCGAGCGCACCGCCGATGCTGTCGAAAAACTGGAGACCGAAAAGTACCTGATCGCCGCGCCACGCATTCTCGACCCGCAACAAGCGCTCACCGCCGGCTTGATCCATGGGATCGAACTTCCGGTAATCAAGGCGGAATTCGTGAGCAGCTTCATTCATTCCTAGAGCTTATCAAGCAAAAAATTGCACAAAAAGTACGCAGCGGAACGGCAAGAACCTGAACCACGAACCGAGCGGGCGCACGCGCCCGCCGATCAGCTTGCCAGGTTGTGATTGCTCGGCAGCCGTCCGCACGCAACGCCCCAACTATCACCACAAATACTGGCATTAAAACATCAACTAAGCGCTTGTTTGAATTCTTCCTTTTTAGCAGTTGAAAACGCCCACTTCTTAATTGAGAGTGGCCGTTCCATTCAGGGAGGAATCGATGTGACGCATCTACAAGCGAACCGACGTTGCCTGCATTGCAAACAACCTTACGAATCAACCCTGGATGACCCGGACTACCTGATGTCGCCAGCGTCAGACATGCTGTGCCCGGCGTGCAAGCAACAGTATGCAGCCGACATCATGAAAGAGGCGCTGCAACGCAGCGTGCAAAAATTGTGCATGTTGCAGGAGCGACGCAAAAAACAGTAGGCACTTGCCTCGCTCCTAACGCTACCCGAATGCACATCATCTATCAAAAACACATTCATTCGGGTGGCGGTGGTACATAAGGTTTCGCAATAAAGGGAATACTGCCAGACGGACGCCACCTTACATTCTCAAGACCGTAGCGTTCGGCCAGCGGCTTACTGATGCGCTTGATCTTTTCATTACGCGATCTAGGAATAATGCCTATACCTGCATCGCAACAGGCCCAATGCCAGGCCTCTGCATTATTCATTACCTCCGCTCTTATAATGAAAGACTTAGGCTCGTGGTGGTATTCGTATTCGATGACATATAAAGAATTTTTCATAACCTCTCCTTCTGATTTTTTGTTATTTGCTCAGAACGAAGGTTCAGAATTTTTAATGTTTGAGTGACGACAAACATGCACTTGCCGTTGCACTACCGTTCGTCGGCCTCGCATAAAAAAAAATAAAACGGTTCATGCATCTTTTGCTTCTTAATAGTGAGTCTGCTCACTCCAGGCTCTTGGTAAAAACTCCTGTCTTGCCCGCACTCCGTGCGGGCTTTTTTATTTGCGGCGGCGCTACACCCTGTGGCGAGGGAGCTTGCTCCCGCGACGTAGCGACCGACGGTAACCACGATGCGAAGCGAGCCGCTCTTGATCTTGCTCTTGATCTGCTTTTGATCTGAA
>NZ_LYSO01000097.1:0-23659 GCF_001728935.1 Pseudomonas sp. AP42 | reverse complement strand
CGGGGCGCTTAAGATCAAGATCAAAAGCAGATCAAGAGCAAGAGCGACTCGCTTCGCATCGTGGTTACCGTTGGCTTTCGCAGGCAGCCCTAATGGCTTTTTTGTAGGAGCGAGCTTGCTCGCGAAAAACTCAAAGGCGCCGCGTTCATTCAGCAAGCACGCGTTATCGTTGAAGCTTTTCGCGAGCAAGCTCGCTCCTACAGAAAGCTATGACCGTTGCCGTGCAGGCCGGTACAGCAACAAGCAGTACAGCCCCAGGCAGATCAGCCAGCAAAAGATCGCTGTCCACACGTTGTGGGAAAAAAAGTGCGCCCCTTGCAGCATACGGCTGACGGAGAACACGCTGCCCAGGCTGACAGCAAAGATGAACGCGTAGCGCGCCAGTCGTGGCCGTCGATCCCGCAGGGCGAAGAACCAGGCGAACAAGGCAAACCCGGTGGCGGCATGCCCGCCGGGCCAGCAGCGGCCGGGTTTATCGGTAGGCGGGCGCGGGCTGAGCAGTTCGCTGTAGGTTTCCTGGCCGCCGAACTCCTTGAGACTCCAGGGGCATTGCACGGCGGTGATGGTTTTCAATGGCGACACGAACGCCGTCGCCATGCCCAGCGATAGCACCAGGCACACCAGTTCACGGCGGTACGGTTTGAGCCGCTGCAGGATGAAGCTGCCGACCAGGCCGAGAATCGCCAGTACCGAAAACAGGATCACCAGTTGCTTGGCACGGTCATGCAGGATGTCTTCAAGAAAGAAGCTATAGCGGCCAATGAAGCCGCCCGCCTCTGCGCTGTAGAAATGCCTGGCCAAGTCCATGTCCAGGGACGTCAGTTCCAGCAACAGCAAGGCCACTGCAGCGCTGGCAGGCAGGCCCAGGCACAGCCAAAAATTAAGCGGTTTGGAAACCGGTAAAGAAGAAGGGGATTTCATCACGAACCTTGGTGAAATGCCCCGTGCTACCTGCACGGGGCTTTTTGATTAGCGTTTGCTTAAGACTGGAGCCTCTTCCTTGGGCGCTTTCCAGCTCAGCAGTTGCTGTTTGTAGTCGTAACTGGCGGCCTGGTAGTAGGTGATCGCCCGTTGGATCAAGGGGTCATCGCTACCGACGCGCAGCTCCTGGCTCTCGCCCAGGGCCTGGTCGTGGCGACGCAAACCTTGGCGCGGGCTGAGGATTGCCAGGTCCTTGCCATCAAACAGACCCAGGTGCTGGTAATTGCCCACCACCACCCGTGGAGGCAGTGGGTTGTCTTGCAGCAGGTTGCGGCCAAAGAATGTCGATTCGTAGCTCAGGTTGAGCAGGCCCAGCAAGGTCGGCGCCAGGTCGATCTGGCTGGACAGTTGAGCGGATTCCCGTGCGTCGATCAGCTTGGGCGCGTAGATAAACAGCGGAATCTGGTAGTTGGTGATCGGCAAGTCTTCCTTGCCTGCGCTGCCGGCGGTGTGGTCGGCGACGAACACGAAGATCGTATTATCGAACCAGGGCTTCTGGCGTGCAGCTTCGAGGAACTGGCCGATGGCGTAGTCAGTGTATTTCACCGCGCCGTCGCGGCCCTTGCCGGACTTGATGTCGATACGCCCGTCCGGGTAGGTGTAGGGGCGATGGTTGGAGGTGGTCATCAGTTGCAGCAAGAACGGCTGTTGCTTGGCGTAATCGGCGTCGGCCAGTTTCAAGGTCTGTTTGAACAGGTCTTCGTCGGCCATGCCCCAGGCGTTTTTGAACGAGATCTCCGACTCTGGCACGCTGCTCTGGTCCACGACCCGATAACCGTTGCCGCTGAAGAACGCGTTCATGTTGTCGAAGTAACCGCGCCCGCCGTAGACAAACACGCTGTCATAACCGATGGCCGAGAGCTGTTGACCCAGGCTGGCGAACCCGCTTTCGCGGCCGATGCGCTTGACGATCGAACGCCCCGGCGTCGGCGGGATTGCCAGGGTAATGGCTTCCAGGCCACGGTCGGTGCGCGTACCGGTGGCGTAGAAGTTATTGAAGTACAGGCTCTGTTGGCGCAACGCATCCAGATTGGGCGTGAGGTTGCGCGCATCGCCATTGCTGCCCATGTACTTGGCGCTGAAGCTCTCGATGGTCACCAGTACGATGTTGGGTTTGCGCAGTGTGCCGGGGTTGGTGATGGCACGGCGAATATCCAGCGGGTCCTGGTCGATAAAGCGGGCGTTGGGTTCACTCAGTTCGGCGCGCAACTGCTTGGCGACGACGTCGGTCGGCAGGCTTTTGTAAAACTGGGTGTAGTCCAGTTCGTTGTTACGGAACGCGGCAAAGAACTGATAGGGGCCATTGCTGGCCAATTCGTTGTTGTACGCATTGCCGCCTTGGGTGCGCGGGCTGTCCTGGCTGACCAGTTGCAGGCTGAGGCCGGCGAGCACCAACAGGCCCAGGGCGTTGATCACACGGCCACGCAGTGGAGGCAATGGCGCCGCCATCGCGGCATTGAAGGGTTTGCGCAGAGCCACGCTCAGAATCAGTGCCAGCATCGCCAGCAGGCTCAGCAGCTTGCCGATCGGGTAAGACTCCAGCAGGTTGTTCAGTACCTCATCGGAGTACACCAGGTAATCGACGGCGATAAAGTTGAAGCGCACGCCAAACTCATCCCAGAACAGCCATTCGGCCACCGAGGTGAACAGCATGGCGAACAGGCTGACGGTCAGCACCGCTTGCAGGAACCAGCGATGGCCACGGCGGCGCCACAAGGCAGGCGGGCAGAGCAGCAGATACAGGCCAAGCGGCAAGGCTGCATAGGCCAGGAAACCCAAGTCGTAGAGCAAACCCACGCCAAACACCGGCAACAGGTTGCCACCGACTTCATCCAGGTGAGTGATGAGCAGCACACTGCGGGTAAGCAGGAAAACCAGTAACCAAGTACCGGTAATCAACAGCAGGTAGCGCATTGGTGCAGTTTTGATAAACCCCATGTCTATGTTCCTTAGATCAATGGGGGGCGATCTTCTTCCTGAGGCTGTAGTCAGTTTGTGAAGCTATAGTGAAAAACTTGTTCGGTTCTACAAACAGTTGAAAACCTTTATCGGCGGGGCTCTGCGCTCTATCCCTGAGCCTCGCTTGGCCTTAAGCTGCGCGAGCCAACACGGCCGTTACCGCGTACGGAGACACTGCCCATGCGAATTCTATTGGTTGAAGACAACCGCGATATCCTCGCCAACCTGGCCGATTACCTGGGGCTCAAAGGCTACACAGTGGACTGTGCGCAGGACGGTTTGTCGGGCCTGCACCTGGCAGCCACCGAGCATTACGACCTGATCGTGCTCGACATCATGCTGCCCGGCATCGATGGCTACACCTTGTGCAAACGCCTGCGTGAAGACGCGCGCCGTGATACGCCGGTGATCATGCTCACCGCGCGCGACCAACTGGATGACCGGCTGCAGGGCTTCAAGTCCGGCGCCGATGATTACCTGCTCAAGCCGTTCGCCTTGTCGGAACTGGCCGCGCGTATCGAAGCGGTGTTGCGCCGTGCCCAAGGCGGCGGGCGTCGTGCCCTGCAAGTGGGTGACCTGAACTACGACCTCGATACGCTGGAAGTCACCCGCGAAGGGCGCCTGCTCAAGCTCAACCCCGTGGGCCTGAAACTGCTCGCCGTGCTGATGCAAAAAAGCCCGCACGTGCTGCGCCGGGAAGTTCTCGAAGAAGCCCTGTGGGGCGACGACTGCCCGGACAGCGACAGCCTGCGCAGCCATGTTCACCAATTGCGCCAAGTGATCGACAAACCCTTCGCCAAGCCATTGCTTCAAACGGTGCACGGTGTGGGTTATCGCCTGGCCGAGGGTCGTGATGGAGTTTAAGCAAAGCCTTGCCCAACGCATCATCATCGCCTTCGCCTTGATGAGTGCGTTGGTGGCGGGGGCCTTCGCCATCGGCATCATCGCGACGGTACACCTGGTGGAGGAGAAGTTGATCTCGGCGGGCTTGGGCGGTGACCTGCAGCGCCTGTTGCTGATGGACAGCGTCGAAGACTGGAGCCACCGGCCGGAGCCGGACCAGCTGTTTTATTTCAGCGGCGGGCGTGGCGATTTTGAACTACCCAAGGACCTGCGCCATCTGGACCCGGGGTTCCATGAGGTGTTTCGCGAGGCGCTGTCGTACCACGCCATGGTTGAAGTGGTCGATGGTCGGCGTTATGTGTTGTTGCAAGACCAGAGCGATTTCGAAGAGCGTGAGCGCGTGCTGTTTGCGGTGGTGCTGGTGGGCTTCGTGCTCAGCCTGGCGCTGGCGGCGTTCCTCGGCTGGGTGCTGGCCCGCAAGGTGATGGCGCCGGTGGTACGCCTGGCCCGTCAGGTCCGTCATCGTGACCAACTGTTAGGCCTGGCTCCGCCCCTGGCGCCGGATTACGCCGCTGATGAAGTGGGCGAGCTGGCGGTGGCGTTCGACGCCACCCTCGGCCGCTTGCGCCAGGCGTTGTCGCGCGAGCAGCTGTTTACCAGCGATGTGAGCCATGAGTTGCGCACGCCCTTGATGGTCCTGGCCAGTTCCTGCGAACTGCTGCGCGAAAACCCAGCCATCGATCAACGAGGTCGCAACCAGGTCGAGCGCATTGCCCGTGCCTGTGAAGAAATGCGCGAGCTGGTGCAGACCTTCTTGATGTTGGCCCGCGCCAAACACGACGACGCTGCCAGTTCGCCCCAGGGCAACCTCACCCAGGTGGCCGAAGACCTGCTCGGTATCTGGCGCGAGCCCATCGAGAAAAAAGGCCTGGCGTTGATCTACCTGCCGGGCAACCCCCTGGACACCCGCTACAACACTACCTTCTTGCATGCGGTGATGGGCAACTTGCTGCGCAATGCCCTGCATTACACCGAACACGGGTTTATCCGCCTGACGCTGGAGCCCAGTGGCTTCGTGGTGGAGGACTCCGGTGTTGGCATCCCCGAAGAGAAGCGCGAAGCGATGTTCGAGCCGTTCGTGCGCGGTAGCGAGAAACGTGGCGAGGGCCTTGGCCTTGGCCTGTCGCTGGTGCAACGGATCTGCGAAAGCCAGGGCTGGAGCGTAAGCCTGAGCACCATGGAGCCCAATGGCTGCCGTTTTCATGTGGAGCTCAACCCAGTCAAAACCTGACCCTTCAGTCTGTCGTTTTGCTGATGCAGACTGCCTGCTTTTCGGCGAAGATGGCCCGGTGCTACTGAATGTTTCTGTAAAGTCTTGAAATGTATGCAGTTGGACAGGACAAGATTTTCACAACGAGTTGACCTGTTGATCACAGTTCGCTGCTTAAGGTCGTAGGCATCAGTTACTGGAGACGTAAGATGCCTTCCCCGATCAAGCTGGAATTTTCTGACAAGTACGACGATCAACACGCGCAGAAATATTTGCTCAAGCATCAGGACAATCTGGCTCGCCGGTTGTCCCACAAACGCGACGAGCAGTTGGCGCGCGGCGCATTGGCCATGGCCGGTGAGCCGGGCCTGGTGTTGGACCTGCCGTGTGGCGCTGGACGCTTCTGGCCGTTACTGGCCGAAAAACCCAACCGTGTGATTATCGGAGCTGACAATTCGGCGTCGATGTTGAAGATCGCCACCGCTGCCCAACCGGCAGAGGTGGTGAAACGGGTACGCCCTTTGCAGACATCTGCCTTTGATATCGATTTGCCAGATAATTCCGTCGACAGTATTTTCTGCATGCGCTTGATGCACCACATTGGTGAGCCGGAGCACAGGCTGACAATACTGCGCGAGTTTCAACGTGTTACCCGCGACAGCGTGATTATTTCGCTGTGGGTGGACGGCAATTTCAAGGCCTGGAAGCGCAAGCGCAGCGAAGTGCGTCGTCGCAAAAAAGGTGAGCAGGAAGGTTACCAAAACCGGTTTGTGTTACCGGCTGCTACTGTCGAGGCAGAATTCGAGCAGGCCGGTTTCCGTGTTCAGGAATCCCTGGACTTCATACCGCTCTACGCCATGTGGCGAGTGTATGTATTGCGCAAGAGGTAACAGGATGGCAGTTGAGTGCGTAGTAGGCAGTCATGTAGCTCCCGAAGAACGATTTGATTTTTTCTGGCGTCAGCAAGGTGAATGGGTGGAAGAACCCAACCGTCGCCGGGGTGGTGAAAGTGGCGTGCAGCGGGTGATCAGCCCTAACGGGCGCTTGCTCTATTGCAAGCGCCAGACCGGCCACATTTACCGCAGCTGGCTGCACCCCTTTGGGCGTCCGACCGTGCTGCGTGAGCGTGATGCCCTCAAAGGCCTGCGTTTGCTGGATGTGCGTGTGCCGGAACTGGTGTTTTGCGAAGCACGTCGCGACCCGGAGCACCAATGGAAAGCCCTGTTGGTGACCGCATCCCTGGACGGTTTCGACGAGATTGAAAACTGGTACGCCGCCGGTGGCCGCCAACAGTATGGCGAGGCGGTCCACGAGCGTCTGCTGCAAGAGTTGGCCGGCACCTTGGCCCGTATGCACAAAGGCCGCTGGCAACACGGTTGCCTGTATATCAAGCACATTTTCGTGCGGGTGACCGGTGAGCCTGATGCGGCGACAGTGGAAGTGGCCCTGCTGGACTTTGAGAAATGCCGCCAGCGTCTGACCGCTTATCGGGCCGCGTCCCACGACATGCTGCAATTGCGCCGCCATTCGTCGTGGAATGATACCGACTGGAAAAAACTCAGCTACTTTTACGAGACGGCGTTTGGCAGCGCTATCAAGGGTTTAACCAGATGAAGCTAGAAATAGCACGAGGTTTGTTTCTGGTCGGGGCATTGGGTGTTGCAGCCCTGGCCCTGGCGGTATGGGAACAACCTCGTACACAAGTGTTGAGTGCGGTAGACGGTGGCGGGCAATGCCTGCTGCCACGCATTGCCAAGACGAGTGTGGCGGCCAAGCCCGACCATGAATTGCTGTTATTCATGTTCGGTATGTCTCAAGCGATGAGGCCGCAAAGTTGAAACGATTGACCCCAAAAGGGCCTTGCGATGCAAGGCCCTTTTTTGTGTCTGGCACCTCAACTGTTGTAGGAGCGAGCTTGCTCGCGAAAAGCCCACAGACGACACGTTCATTCAGGATGGTCGCGTTATCGTTGGCGATCTTCGCGAGCAAGCTCGCTCCTACAGAAGGGTAATTTCAGACCAGGTGCAGGTGGTTATCCCAGAACCCCGCCGGTAATTCCAGTGGTGTTGCCAGTAGCTTTTCCTGGCGGCAGTCATAGAAGCGGCAACGCCCCTGGCCGGATGTCACCACAAACCCATCCGCCACCGCGCCCACCCCCGCACAGTCCGGCAAGGGCCCATCCAGGCGCAGTTCGGCGGTGTCCATGTCCCAGATAAAAAAGCGGTTGCCCCGCGGTGCCGTCAACGCCACCAGGCGCAGTTCGCTGTGCACCGCCACGCTGGCGGTGTAATGCCCCATCGCCTGCAACTGCTCATCGGCCACCGGGAACGCCACGAACGGCTGCCCCGGGCGCTTGATCGCCAGCAACTCGGAACGCTCCTGGGACGGGCCCATGAACTGCTGCCCGGTGAGGATGGTGCCATCGCTGGCAATGCCCATGTGCCGCACGCTGTTCATCTGCTGGGCCAGGGTTTCCTTGCTGATCAGGCTGCCGTCGCGGCGCATCAGCACCAGGCTCGGCTCCATGGCATTAAGGTTCATCTCTACCCGGCTTTCGGCTTCGGTGCGAATGCCGCCGTTGGCCACGATCAGCGTCTCGCCGTCGGGCATCCACGAGACTTGATGCGGGCCGATGCCGTGAGTGGATATCTCGCCGCTGTGCACCAGCCGCTCACCTTCGAACTTATACACACCCAACAGGCCACGGCCGGGGTCGGAGGTGTCGTTCTCGGTGGCGTACAGCCAGTCGCCGCTCTTGTGGATCACCGCATGCCCATAGAAATGGCGGTTGGCGTTCGAGGTGATGGTTTGCAGCAGTCTGCCGTCGCGCAGGTCGATCAGGTAGCTCTCGGTGCCTGGGCGACGGGCGACGAACAGTGCAATCGGCAAGGTCGGGTGGTTGATGATGTCATGGCAGCGCTGGCCGACCTGGGTGGCAAATACCGGCTTGCCGTCCAGGCGATAGCCGACAGCGTAGTGCTTGCCGTCGGCATCATCGCGCGCCGACAGCAGCAGCGGGCCTTTGTCTTTGTGCTTGAACAGCGTCCAGCCACCCAAGGTGATAGCGCTGAGCAGCACGCTGCCCACCGCCAAAGCCTGTCGCCTGAGCATCATCAGTCACCGTCGTTGGCGTTAAAGCCCAGTTGGACGCCCAGCGCCTTGGCCAGTTCACCTTCATGCAGGCGGTGGACTACGTTGAGGCTGTCGTAGATGTCGTTGAGTTGCTGGCGCCCGGCGTCGTCGTTCAACAGTTCGTTGAGGGTGCGCTGGTTGCTGGCGAACAGTTTCAGCGACGCTGCGTAGGCGGCGTCGATTTTCTCGGCCAGGGGCTTCTGGTCCGCCGGCAGCAGGCCACGCAGGCCTTTGTTATCGACGCCCACCCACACGGTCTGAGCCGCGGCGAGGCTGGCTTCCAGGCTCTGCAGGGACGACTGGCTGCGCCAGGCATCGGCCTGGAACGGTTGCGGGATGCCCTTGGTCTGGCGGCCCATTGGGGTGCCGAGTTTTTTCTTCAGGGTGTCCAGGGCGGTCACTTGCACGCGCAGCAGGTCGGCGATGGCTTCGTGAGAATCAGCGTAGCGCTGGTTCGGAAACTTGGTCATCTGCGCGAGCATGCCGTCGGTGCTGTTCCAACTCGCCAGGATCTCTTCGGCAAGGACTTTCTGGCGTTCACCGATCGCCATCAGCAGCGGGCAATAGCGCGCTTTCTGGGCGGCGTCGGCGACGTCGGGCTTGGCGTCGTAGAGAATGTATTCGTAGGCGGACAGGCCTTGCACCACCACGCTGGATTTCGCCAGGGCCGCGGCGTCGATCTGCGGCTGGGCGTTGACCAGTTGCTCGACCTGACGGCCTACCAGGTTCTTCTTGTCTGGCCAGAATTGCACCTGCCACGCTCGGTTGCCTTCGGCCAAAGGGCCGATCAACAGCGGTTGCAACTCGGCCCAGGCTTTTTGTGCGTGCAGGAAGTCGGCGCGGGCGGTGTCCAGGCTTTCCTTGCCTTGGCAGTAGGCCAGGGCGCTGACTGCCAGTTGACGGTCGGCCTCAACCCAGCGGCTGTAGGTTGGCAGGATCACTTGCTTGGCGATGGCCGCCGAGGTCACCGCTTGCGGGTCTTGGGGCGAGCAAGCGCCCAAGGCCAGGGCGGCGAGGCTGGTGAACAACAACTTGGGACGAAACATGTCGAGCTCCCTTCTGTAAGTGGGGCAAAGCTTATAAAGAATTCAGGAACGCCAGCAACGCGGCACGCTGCTCGGCATTGAACGACAACACATGTTGCTGCGCCGCTTGGGCTTCACCGCCATGCCACAGCACGGCTTCAAGCAGGTTGCGGGCGCGGCCGTCATGCAGGAACTGGGTGTGGCCACTCACGGTTTGCGTCAGGCCGATGCCCCACAGCGGCGGAGTGCGCCAGTCGCGGCCAGTGGCTTTGAATTCGCTACGGTTGTCGGCCAGGCCTTCGCCCATATCGTGCAGCAGCAGGTCGCTGTAAGGGCGAATCATCTGGTTGGCCAGTTCTGGTTCGGCGGCATTGGCTGCGGTGGTGAAGCTGGGCTTGTGACAGCCTTGGCAACCGGCCTGGTAGAACAGGTTCTTGCCGGCCAGCACTTGCGGCGTATCAACGTCCCGACGTGCGGGCACCGCGAGGTTGCGGGTGTAGAACAGCACCAGGCGCAGGATGTTATCGCTGACTTCCGGTTCACCCTGCGGGCCATTGCCGTTGGGCGCCTGTTTGCAGGCCACTTGGGCGTCGGTGCAGTCATCGAAGGGTCTCAGGGACGTGGTGAGGCCCATATCACCAGAAAATGCGTGAACGTTTTGTTGATTGAGGTTGGGCTGTCCGGCTTTCCAGCCAAAACGCCCGAGGACAGTTTTGTTCTGGGCGTCATCCCAGACCCAATTGGCGCGGCCCACGATGGCGTCTTCGTCGGCGGTCTTGGGGTTAGTGTTGCGCAGGATATCGGCATCGCTGATCGCTTCGAGCAGGCCCAGGCCGATCATCGGCGGGGCGATACGCGCCGAGAAGCGTGTGTCGGGGTGCATCGGGCCGTAGCCCAGTTGGGTGATTTGCAGGTCGGGCTTGCGCAACTCGACCAGCGTGCCGTCCTTGAACCTGACGTTGACCGGTGTGTAGTCAACCCGCACCTTGCCTTCCGGCGCGACGCCGGGCACGGCCATGTCCTGGAGTTGCCCGCCGTAGACGGGCTCGGGCACCACGCCGATCTGTTCGATGAGCTTGGCGTAGGCTGGCTGCTCTGCAATAGAGGGATGGATGGACAGGCGCACCAGCATCGACACGGCATTGGGCGCGTCGGGCAGTGGCGGGTGGCCACGGCCATCCTTGATATGGCAGTTCTGGCAGGCGTTGGTATTGAACAGCGGGCCCAGGCCATCGCGCGCCGTGGTGGTGGAGGGCGCAATCACCCACGGGTTGCGAAAGAAACTGTTGCCGACGCTGAAGTCCAGGCGCCGCGTGGGCGCCAGGTTGGCCGAGGGCAGGGAAAAGGCGTTCTGGTCGCGCTTGTTTACCGTCGCCGCGCCACCGGCCCGCGATTCACCCGGCTCTGCTTTGGTGAAGCGAGGGGCGTCATCGCACGCAGTCAGGCTTAAAGCCATCAACGCTGCTGGCAGGTATAAAAGCGCACGGAACATCGAGATTCCTGGACGAGGGCAGAAAATTAAGGCGCAAAGTCTAACAGGGCAGGGCAGATTGAATAAGAGCAATTATCGTTTGGTGGCATCCCGATTCTTTCCCGTTAGAATGACCGCACATTTTTCTATGGAGGTGGCCAATGCAGGCTCTCGACGCTTTGCTCAACCGTGTTTCCGTGCCGCGTTTGCTCGACCCGGCACCGACCCAAGAGCAGCGCGACCTGCTGTTCGCCGCCGCCATGCGCGCGCCCGATCACGGCCAACTGCGCCCGTGGCGTTTCCTTACCGTGGAAGGTGCAGCGCGTGAACAGATGGGCACGCTGTTGGCCGAAGCCGCCCGCCTGCAGGACGCCGACGCACCGCAAGCCGCCATCGATAAAGCCCAGAACGGCCCGCTGCGTGCGCCGCTGGTGGTGGTGGTGATTGCACGCTTGCAAGAGCATTTCAAAGTGCCCAAGTCCGAGCAATTGCTGGCCGCCGCCTGTGCGGCCCACGGCATTCTGCTGGCGGCGTATGCCCAGGGTATTGGCGCGGTGTGGCGTACCGGCGAATTGTCCTACTCGGCTCACGTTGCCAAAGGCCTGGGGCTGGCGGCGAATGAAGAAGTGATTGGCTTTCTGTACCTGGGCACGCCGCAGAACCCACCGCGCACGGCGCCGAAGGAAGACTTGACGCCGTTCGTCCAGGCCTGGCCCGGCCGGTAATTCACCACCCTCCTGCTTTATGTGGGAGCTGGCTTGCCTGCGATGGCATCGACTCGGTTTCACAGACACACCGAGTTGTCTGCATCGCGGGCAAGCCCGGCTCCCACCCAGGTGTTTAGTATTTTCAGGACCGAATCAGACCCTGAACTGATCCATCAACTTCATTTGCTGGCTGGCCAGGGCATTGAGCTGGCTGCTGATCGCCGCTGACTCGGTAGCCTGGCCGGTGAGGGTTTCAGTCACAGTACGAATCGCCGAGACGTTGCGGTTGACCTCTTCGGCCACCGCGCTCTGCTGTTCGGCCGCGCTGGCGATTTGCAGGTTCATGTCGCTGATCACCGTGACCGCGTCGCTGATCTTGCCCAGGGCTTGCACGGCTTGATGGATCTGCCCGGCATTGCTCTGCGCCTGGTGTTGGCTGGAGTGCATGGTCGCCACTACGCCACGGGTGCCGCTCTGGATACGCTCGATCACCAGGCGGATTTCTTCTACCGAGTCCTGGGTGCGCTTGGCCAGGTTGCGCACTTCGTCGGCCACCACCGCAAAACCACGCCCGCTTTCGCCGGCGCGTGCCGCTTCAATCGCTGCGTTCAACGCCAGCAGGTTGGTCTGTTCGGCAATGCTGCGGATCACCTCCAACACTGAACCGATTTGCTCGCTGTTGACCGCCAGGGCTTCGACTTCGCCCACGGCTTTGCTGACTTCGTCGGCCAGAGTGGTGATATCACGGGTGCTCTGCTCGATGATCGACATGCCTTCGCGTGCCGACTGGTCGGCGCCGCGTGCCGCGCTGGCGGCATTGGAGGCGCTGTTGGCCACGTCGTGGGCGGTGGCGCTCATTTCGTTCGACGCGGTAGCGACCTGGTCGATTTCACGGAACTGCACCTGCATGCCTTCGCTGGTCTGGCGCGCAATAGCGGACGATTGATCGGCCGTCCCGCGGGCTTCGGTGATGCTTTGCTTGATCTGCGCAATGGTCGGCTGCAGCTTGTCGAGGAAGCGGTTGAACCAGTTCACCAACTCGCCCAATTCGTCCTTCTTGGCGTAGGCCAGGCGCTGGGTGAGGTCGCCGTCACCGCTGGCGATGTCCTTGAGCATGGCGGCCACGCTATTGATAGGGCGGGTCACGCCAGTAGCGGTCAGCCAGATCAGCAGCAAGCCCAGCAGGCCGGCGGCGGCGGCCACCAGCAGGGCTTTGAGCGTGCCCGTTGCCTGGGCCTCGTCGAGTACGGCTTGCAGTTTTTCGTTGTCGGCCAGCATTACCGCTTTGGGCAGCTTGATCACCACGCCCCAGGATTTGGCACCGGCAATCGGCTTGAGCGGGTACACGGCACGAATGGTGTCGTCCTGTTCACGGATAACCGGGCGGTCATTGGCCAGCAGTTGCACGATCTCTTTGCCTTCAGCGCCAATGCTGTCGATCAGGTTCTTACCGACTTTGGCCGGCTCACCACTGTAGGCGGCGATCAGGCCGGTGCTGGACAGAATCTCCAGGTGGGCGGCACCGTTGAACAGGTCTTTTTGCGCCGCATCGGTGGTCGCTTGCAGGGCGGTGAGGGCGATGTCCACGCCGACCACGCCGATGACTTTGCCGTCGACGATCAGCGGCAGGGAAATGGTGGTCATCAGTACCGGTTTGCCGGCCACCGTGTCTTCGTACGGGTCCAGCAGGCAAGTGCTGCGCGTGTCCCGTGGGCAGGTGTACCAGATGTTGTAGGGCGTACCGCTAAGGTTGAGGGTGGTCTTGGTCAGGTCATCTTCGACCATGATGGTGTTCTGGCCTTCGCCGCCAGCCCGGCTCCAATAGCTGGAAAACCGGCCTTTTTCATTGGAGACGCGCGCCTTGTCGTCGATGAATTCGCTGTCCTTGCCATCCAGCCCGTTGGGTTCGAACGACAACCAGATGCCCAGCACCTTGGTGTTGCGCTCGAACGCGGTTTTGACGCTGCGGTTGAGTTCTTCACGCAGGGCTCCAGCTTCCAGGGAACGCTGGGTGCCCAACTGACGCAGGTCTTTGATCTGGTCGGCAAGGGCGGTGATTACCAGCAGGTTTTCGCCGAAGGTCTTCTGCAGTTGCGTGGCCTGTTCGGCCGCTTTGGATTGCAGCAGTTGCTCCACGCTGGCGGTGAGCATTCGTGAGCTTGAATCGCTGACCAGTCGATCGTTCTGGTTGGTGTTGTAGATATTGATGCCGACCACCAGTGCAATCACACCCAGCAGACACAGGCCGGACAGCAACACGATTTTCAAGCGGATGGAGAGGGTGTCGAACATAGGTTCACTCACGAATGGACTTGTTGGAATGCACGCAAACGCGCCAAGTCCCTTCGGCGTCATGCCTGAAACATCGGCGTCACAAATCAATTCATGAGGAAGAGGCGATGAGCGGTAGGAAAACGCCTACAGGCCGCCTTAGACGGGACGTGCCAGCTGTTCGGGGCGGGACCAGATCCACAGGTTGCCCAGGCTCATCCCGGCAATCGCCAGGTACACCGGCCAGCCGTGATCGAGCATCACCAGCATCAACACGGCGCACAGCAACATGCTCACCGTGGCGCTGACCTTGGCGCGACGGGCGATGATCTTGCCATTGCGCCAGTTGGACAGGATCGGCCCGAACAGGCGGTGGTTTTCTAGCCAGGCGCTGAGGCGCGGCGAGCTTTTGGTGGCGGCCCAGGCGGCGAGCAGGATGAATTCGGTGGTGGGCAACCCCGGTATCACAATCGCCACCAAGCCGATCCCCAGGCTGACGTAGGCCAGCAGGCCAAAGAGGACTTGGGCGATTTTGGAGGAGGATTGGGGTTTGCCGGTCATGGGTAGGGAGATCGCAGAAAATCAATTTGAAATGAGGGCTAAATGTGGGAGCGGGCTTGCTCGCGAATGCGGTGTATCAGTCGCCTGATCTATTGGCTGAACTACTGCATTCGCGAGCAAGCCCGCTCCCACATTTGATTGCATTTCAATCCAGGGTTACGCCAGTTCTGGGGCGCTAGCGTACGCCTGTTCCAGCAACACGGTGAAGCGCACAAACGCATCAATCGCGCCTTTTTCCACCGCAGCTTCTTCCTCGGCGCTGAATGTCAGGCCGTCGAGGGTGCGGGTGAAGCTCTTCCAGCCCTCGGCGCGACCGCCGGCCGGCTCGCCCAGGTGGCGCGCACCGAAGGTTTCACTCAGGCCCAGGCCCACGGCGCGCTTGATCAGGAACGCCGCGCCCAGCTTGGAGCCTTCGGAGACGAACAGCCAGCCCAAAGCTTCAGCTTTGCTGGGGTTGTTCACCGCGCCGGCAACCGGGGCCGGGATTTCGGTGTCCAGGTCTGCCAGGTCGAGCTTGGCCGCTTCGGCGCGGCAGCGGGCGGCCAGGTCAGGGATGATCTGGTTCAGCTCGGCATCGTTGTACAGGGCCACCAGTTCCGATTGGAACAGGTACTGGGCCACGACGAAGCGGGCGAAGTTGGCCTGGGTTTCGAACGGCGCGTGAGCCTTCACCAATGCGTCGAGCTTGGTGTGCGGCTCGTTGGTGATTTGGTTCAGGCGTTGGGAGCGCAGGCTTGGGCGTTCTGCGGTGGAAGAAGCGGTCATGAAAAAAGTCCTTGAGAAGAGAAGCGCCTGGGTGCCCTTAAAGAGAGCTGTTATCAACTAGACGAACAAGAAGACGCGGCACAGTAAAAAATCCTCACCTCGCCGCAGATGCATGGGCGGCGAGGTGGGGCGCATGGGTCAGATGTCCCAGATCACGTTGATCGCGAAGTTGCGACCGGGCTGGGTCAGGCGGTCGAGGTTGGCCGGGCCGGTGACACCGGCTTCGCCGACGCTGTCATAGCTGCGCACGTCATCCCAGTTCCAGTACTTCTTGTCGGTGAGGTTGTAGAGGCCACCGTTGACGGTCACGTCTTTGCTCACCTTGTAGTAAGCGGTCAGGTCGAGGATGCCGAAGCCCGGGGTTTTGAACGGGCCATCGGTGCCGCCGTCAGGCGCGTGGAAGGTCGTGCTGTCGACGCGGTCCTGTTTCTTCACCACGGTCCAGCTCAGCAGGCCACCGTAGTTGTCCTGGTCGTAGCCCAGGCCAAACACGCCTTTGAGCGGGTTGACGCTGTTCAGCGGTTCGCCATTGTCGTCGTTGCGACCGTAGGTGTAGGCAACCGAGCCCTGGGTATACAGGCCCTTCGGCGCGCCGAAGGTATCCAGGTTCAGGCGGCCCTTGGCTTCCACGCCCTTGATGGTGGCGCGCTTGATGTTGACCGCCTGGAACTGCTCCACGGTGCCGCCGACCACGGCGTTGTCTTCGTCGATAAAGTCACGGTACTTGTTGTAGTACACCGCAATATCGAAGGAGCCTTCGTCGAACTTGCCGCGAATCCCGGTTTCGATGCCTTTGCTGGTTTCCGGCTTGAGGTCGGGGTTGGGTTCGACGGTGTAACCGATGTTGAGGTTTTCGAAGCGACCGTACAGGGCCTTGGCGGACGGCGTGCGGAAGCCCTCGGCGTATTGGCCGAACCAGGTGTAGTTGTCGGTCAGGGCGTAGGTGAGGCCGAACTTGGGCGTGACGCGGTTCCAGGTTTTGTCTTTGCCGTCGACGGCATACTCGCCGGTCGGGTTGACGGTGTTGAGGAACTCCTGGGTCAGCTTGGGCTTGAGCCGGGTGTAGTCATAACGCACGGCGGGCAGGAAGGTCCATTTGTCCCAGGTGATCTGGTCCTGGGCGAACAGTGAGTAGGTGTTGATGGTCGGGTCGGGGAAGTCGCTGGCCTTCTTCACGCTGTCGCCGGCTGACGGGCTGGGCCCGCCGATGGCGGTGCAGCCGGCGCCAATGGCCAGGCACGAGGCCGAGCCTTCGCGGGAACCGGTGACTTTCTGCTGCTTGAGGGTGGTGCCGTAGGTGACTTGGTGGTCGGTCTCACCCAGGCTGAAAGCCTTGTCTAACTGAGCGTCGAAGACCCACTGTTTTTCTTCGTAAAGCGTGTCGCGGGTGCGCAGCACGCGACGGCCGGCCTGGTAGATTTCGGCGGTGGTCTGGTCGGTCTTGGCGATCTGGTAGTTGAGGCTGGTCTTGATGCGGTCGGCAATCGGCGACTCCAGGGCGAAGGTGTTTTCCAGGCCGAAGCGCTCACGGGTGATGGTGTCGTTACCGCGACGGTCGCGGTACAGGTTCATGCCCCGGCCACCGATGAACGGGCCGCCCACTGCGTTTTTCAGATTGACGTCGCGGTCATCCTTGAACTTCTCGTAGGTCAGGCCCAAACGGTTGTCATCGCCATAGTTCCAGCCCAGCTTGGCCAGCACGTTGGTGGTGCGCGCATCTTCCGGGTTGGCGCCGGTACGGGCCAGGCCGGTGGCGTTATTGCCGTCGTAGGACTCGGTTTCATGGCCGTTGCGCTGGCTCAGGTGCAGCAAGCCGTCGAAGTCCTGCACACGCCCGGCGAAGGTGCCGGAGGTCAGCCAGCTCTCGTCGGCGGAGCTGTAGCCGGTCTTCAGGCGGGCGCCGACGTCCTGGCCTGGCTTGATGATGTCGTCCGGGTCGAGGGTGAAATAACTCACCGCGCCGCCGATGGCACTGCTGCCGTACAGGGCCGAGGCCGGGCCGCGCAGGATCTCCACGCGTTTGACGATTTCCGGGTCGACGTAGTTGCGGCGGGTCTTGGCGTAGGGGCCGTTGAAGAAGTTGTCGGGCACTTCGACGCCATCCACCTGGGTGAGGACGCGGTCGCCGTCGATACCGCGAATGTTGTAGCCGGCGTTACCCGAGCGGGTACCGGCGCCGCCGACGGAGACGCCGGGTTCGTAGCGCACCAGTTCACGGATGTTGTTGACGTTCTGGCGGTCCAGCTCTTCGCGATCATGCACGCTGACGGTGCTCGGTACGCTGTTCACATCCTGTTCGTTACGGGTGGCGCTGATGGTCACCTGTTGCAGGGCGAGGGCGCTGCCGGCGCTACGTTTTTCCAACACGATATTGTTGCTGCCCAGTTTGCGATAGCTCAGGTTGGTCCCCACCAACAGCCGCTCGAGGGCTTTTTCCGCTGGCAGCGGGCCGCGCACGCCCGGGGACGAAACGCCCTGGCCCAGTTCGGCCGGCAGGCCGACTTGCCAGCCGGTCACGGCGGTAAAGGCATTAAGCGCCGACACCAGTGGCTGCTGTTCAATGCTGAAGGTGTAATTGGCGTGGCTGCGAGCGGCAGGTTCGGCGGCGGTGGCGCTCATGACGGGCGCGCCAGCCAGCAGGATCGCGGCGGTCAGCAAGGACAAAACGGGCGAAGCAGACCGGCGGTTGAAACGAGAGGACATCGAGAGCGCTCCGGGATACGAATCTTATAGTTGCGAACCGAACCAAATAGGAATCTGTTGCATTGGCTATAACGAGACGTATCGCCGGTTAACATCGAGTAAAAATAATTCTCATTTAGTTCAGGATCACCAGCGCCGGGTATTCCGACAGCTTGGCCGAGGTGATGTGAGCCAGGGAGCGCACCACGTCCAGGGGTTGGTCCAGGCGGTAGTTGCCGGTGACGGCGACGCTGGCCAGTTGCTCGTTGTTGTTGACGATCCAGCCTGGGTAATAGCGGCGCAGTTCAGCCAGTACTTCGCTCAGCGGGCAATTTTCGAACACCAACCGGCCCTGCACCCAGGCCAGGTCTTTGCTGGCATCGAGCTTGGCCGGTTGGCCGAAACCCTTGGGGCCGATGCGGATGCTTTCACCGGCGCTCAGGCGCACACGGGCATCGTCGAACGTGTTGCTCAGGTCGACATCGCCGCGCTGCACCTGGACCTGGGCTTCGCCATTGAGGTAGCGCACGGCAAAGGCGGTGTCACGCACGCTGGCGCGCACCGGGCCGGCGTCGATCTCCAGGGGCAGGCCACGGGTGGGTGCTATCTCAAAGAACGCTTCGCCCTGGTACAGGCGGGCAATGCGCTGATGGTCCTTGATGCTGCTGGAAAAGGCCGAGTTGGTGTTCAGCAGCACCTTGGAGCCATCGTCCAGCTGCAGGCGCTGGCGCTCGCCCACCACCGTCAGATGGTCGGCCTGCAAGCGCACCGGCAGGTTGCTGAAACTGAACAGGCCGACCAGCAACACGGCGGCGGTGGCCAGGGGTTTCCAGTGCGGTTTGATCCGGCGCCAACCGCTGGGCTTGCGCGGTGCGGCGAGGGCCACGGCGGCGCTGTGTACCGGTGCGTCACCCCAGGCGGCCTGGGCCTTGCTGAAGGCGTGGACATGGGCCGGGTCCTGGGCCAGCCAGGCGTCGAACGCGGCCTGCTGCCCAGGTTGCGGGCACTGCAAGGCGATCAGCCAATCGAGGGCTTGGTCCATGGCCGCGTCTTGCAACACCTCATGAGCCAACGCATGGGGGCGCAGTTTATTCGGGTCCGTCACGGTGTTCCTCGGGTCTTCGCCACGTTCTATTCATTTTTCCTACAGCTTGGATCGACACCTCTGTCGGGTGAAGCTTAAGGCTGATCCAGCCGTTCGGCCACACCCACACAGATGGCCATGATCAATTTGAGTTCCTTTTGCACTGTGCTCAAGGACACACCCAACTGATCGGCAATCTCCTGATAGCTGCAACCGTGTAGGCGGCTGAGGATGAAAATCCGCTGCTGGCGGGCGCTCAACTGGCCGAGGCTCACACTCAGGTGCTCCAGCAGTTGCTCGGCCTGGGTGGCTTCTTCCGGCGTGCTGGCCGGCGCGGCGACGCTTTGCAGGACATCCAGCGGGACATCCTCCTGCAGGGTACGCGCCTGGATCCTGCGCGAGCGCAAATGATCCAGCGCCAGGTTACGGGCTGTCTGGTAGACAAAAGGTTCAAGGTGGTCGATTGGCCGCTCGCTCAGGGCCCGAGTCACGCGCAGGTAGGTTTCCTGCAACAGGTCCTCGGCAGTGCTGTGGTTATGCACCATCCGTTGCAGAGTTCGTAGCAGGATCACCCGTTGGGTGAGGAAGACGTGGTTGAAGCGAGATTGGCTCACAGTGATACCAGACCGATTTGCAGTGAATGATAATGCTTATCATCAACTGAAATGGCAAGTGGCTATTTCGCTGGGCCAGCGCAGGTGCAAGGAGATGCACTAAACCCGTGTGGGAGCGGGCTTGCTCGCGAAAGCGGTGTGTCAGTCAACGAATAGGCCAACTGAGCCACCGCATTCGCGAGCAAGCCCGCTCCCACACGCGCCCGGCTCCCTCAAGAGGGGCTTATTCGGCGTTACACAGCGCCAGGCAGTTATCCAGCATACGGTTGGAGAAGCCCCACTCGTTGTCATACCACGCCAGCACTTTGAGCAATTTGCCGCTGACCTTGGTGTGATTGGCGTCGAAGATCGACGACAGCGGGTTATGGTTGAAGTCGCTGGAAACCAGCGGCAGGGTGTTGTAGCCGAGGATCTTCGAATGCTGGCTGGCGTGTTTTAGCAAGGCGTTGACCTCATCGGCCGTGGCTTCTTTTTTCAGCTGCACGGTGAGGTCCACCAGGGACACGTTAATCACCGGTACACGCACCGCCATGCCGGTCAGCTTGCCTGCCAGTTCCGGCAGCACCAAGCCCACTGCTTCAGCGGCGCCGGTCTTGCTCGGGATCATGTTCTGGGTGGCCGAGCGCGCGCGGTACGGGTCGGTGTGGTACACGTCGGTGAGGTTCTGGTCGTTGGTGTAGGCGTGGATGGTGGTCATCAGCCCGCTTTCGATGCCTAGCTCGCGATGCAGCACCTGGGCCACCGGCGCCAGGCAGTTGGTGGTGCACGATGCGTTGGAAATGATCTGGTGGGATTGACGCAAAATGTCATGGTTTACCCCGTAGACCACCGTGGCGTCCGCGCCTTTGGCCGGGGCGGAGATGATCACCTTGCGCGCGCCGGCGCTAATATGGGCGGCAGCCTTGTCACGGTCGGTGAACAGGCCGGTGCATTCGAACACCACGTCAATCTTGTGCGCAGCCCACGGCAGGTCGGCGGGGTTGCGAATGGCACTCACGGCAATCCGGTCACCATTGACGGTCAGGCTTTCCTGATCGTGGGCGACCTCTGCGTCGAAAGTGCCGTGTACGGTGTCGTACTTGAGCAGGTGGGCATTGATCGAGCTGTCGCCCAAATCGTTGATGGCGACGATCTGCAAATCCTGGCGATAGCCTTGGGTATACAGTGCGCGCAGGACATTACGGCCGATACGGCCAAAACCATTGATTGCGATTCGAAGAGTCATCGGAAAGTGCCTGTCGTCGATTTGTTGTAAGAATTACAAGATTATTCGCATAAAAATAGAAAACAAGCCTTTTTAGTGGCAATATTTTGTTCAATCTACAACGAGTGACCTGAATCAACTGGTCCGATGATCCAAACGACCCCCTGCCATCCCATGAGCCGTGGGCGTTTGATCAGCATAGACTCTCAGGTCGCCACATCCGTTAGCCTGGAGTTCTATACATGCATCCCCGCGTTCTTGAGGTCACCGAACGGCTTATCGCCCGCAGCCGCGCCACCCGCGAGGCTTACCTTGCGCTCATTCGCGGCGCAGCCAGCGACGGTCCGATGCGCGGCAAGCTGCAATGCGCCAACTTCGCCCACGGCGTGGCCGGTTGCGGCACCGAAGACAAAAACAGCCTGCGCATGATGAATGCCGCCAACGTGGCAATTGTTTCTTCTTATAACGACATGCTCTCGGCGCATCAGCCCTACGAGCATTTCCCCGAACAAATCAAAAAGGCCCTGCGCGAAGTCGGCTCGGTCGGCCAGTTCGCCGGCGGCACCCCCGCCATGTGCGACGGCGTGACCCAGGGCGAGCCGGGCATGGAGCTGAGCCTGCTCAGCCGTGAAGTCATCGCCATGTCCACGGCGGTAGCGCTGTCCCACAACATGTTCGACGCCGCGCTGATGCTGGGCATCTGCGACAAGATCGTCCCTGGCCTGATGATGGGTGCGCTGCGCTACGGCCACCTGCCGATGATCTTCGTGCCGGGCGGGCCGATGCCGTCGGGTATCTCCAACAAGCAGAAGGCTGATGTGCGTCAGCGCTACGCCGAAGGCAAGGCCAGCCGCGAAGAACTGCTGGAATCGGAGATGAAGTCCTACCACAGCCCCGGCACCTGCACCTTCTACGGCACCGCCAACACCAACCAGTTGCTGATGGAAGTCATGGGCCTGCACTTGCCCGGCGCTTCGTTCGTCAACCCGTACACGCCGCTGCGCGATGCGTTGACCCGCGAAGCCGCGCACCAGGTCACGCGCTTGACCAAGGCCAATGGCAACTTCACGCCGATTGGCGAGATTGTCGACGAGAAGTCCATCGTCAACTCCATCGTTGCGCTCAATGCCACCGGCGGCTCCACCAACCACACCCTGCACATGCCGGCCATCGCCATGTCGGCAGGCATCATCCTGACCTGGCAGGACATGGCCGACCTCTCCGAGGTGGTGCCGACCCTGTCCCACGTGTATCCAAACGGCAAAGCTGACATCAACCACTTCCAGGCGGCGGGCGGTATGTCGTTCCTGATCCGCGAACTGCTGGAAGCCGGCTTGCTCCACGAAGACGTCAACACCGTGGCCGGCAAGGGCCTGAGCCGCTATATCCAGGAACCTTTCCTGGTCGACGGCGAACTGGTCTGGCGCGACGGCCCGATCGAAAGCCTCGACGAAACCATCCTGCGCCCGGTGGCCCGTGCGTTCTCGCCGGAAGGCGGCTTGCGCGTAATGGAAGGCAACCTTGGCCGTGGCGTGATGAAGGTTTCGGCAGTAGCGCCGGAGCATCAGGTGGTCGAAGCGCCGGCGGTGGTGTTCCAGGACCAGCAGGACCTGGCCGATGCCTTCAAGGCCGGCCTGTTGGAAAAAGACTTCGTCGCGGTAATGCGCTTCCAGGGGCCGCGCTCCAATGGCATGCCCGAATTGCATAAGATGACCCCGTTCCTGGGCGTGTTGCAGGACCGTGGTTTCAAAGTGGCACTGGTGACAGATGGGCGAATGTCCGGCGCGTCGGGTAAGATCCCTGCCGCGATCCACGTCAACCCCGAAGCCCAGAGCGGCGGGCCGCTGGCGCGGGTCCAGGATGGCGATATCATCCGTGTGGATGGCGTTACCGGCACCCTGGAGCTTAAGGTGGACGCCGAAGTATTTGCAGCGCGCACGCCTGCCACGGGCCTGTTGGGCAATAACGTGGGAGCCGGTCGCGAGCTGTTTGCATTCATGCGCTTGGCCGCAAGCTCCGCAGAGCAGGGCGCCAGCGCCTTTACCTCTGCCTTGGAGACGCTTAAGTGAAGCTTGCGCTGGTCGGTGACATCGGGGGGACTAACGCCCGTTTTGCGTTATGGCGGGATCAGGAACTGCATTCGATCCGCGTGCATGCCACGGCGGATCACGGCAGCCCTGAAGAGGCGATCAAGCTCTACCTCAAAGAAGAGGGCCTGCAAATCGGCGACATCGGTGCGGTGTGCCTGTCGGTGGCCGGGCCGGTGAGCGGCGATGAATTCAAGTTCACCAACAACCACTGGCGCCTGAGCAAAACCGCGTTTTGCCAGGCCCTGCAGGTGGATGAACTGTTGCTGGTCAACGATTTCTCGGCCATGGCCCTGGGCATGACCCGGCTCAAGCCCGACGAATTTCGCGTGGTCTGCGAAGGCACGCCGGAACCCTTGCGCCCGGCCGTGGTGATCGGCCCGGGCACCGGCCTTGGCGTCGGCACCTTGCTGGACCTCGGCGCAGGCCGCTGGGCAGCTTTGCCGGGGGAGGGTGGGCATGTCGACCTGCCCCTGAGCAGCCCACGGGAAACCCAATTGTGGCAACACATCTACAGCGAGATCGGGCATGTCAGCGCCGAAACCGCGTTGAGCGGTGGCGGCTTGCCACGGCTGTACCGGGCGATTTGTGCGGTGGATGGGCATGAGCCGGTGCTGGACACCCCCGAAGCCATCACGGCGGCGGGCCTGGCCGGTGACCCGGTGGCCATGGAAGTTTTGGACCAGTTCAGCATCTGGCTGGGCCGGGTGGCGGGCAATAACGTCTTGACCACCGGTGGGCGCGGTGGCGTGTACATCGTGGGTGGGGTGATACCGAGGTTTGCCGACTTCTTTATCAACAGCGGTTTCGCCAAAAGCTTTGCGGATAAAGGCTGCATGAGCGACTACTTCAAAGGTATTCCGGTGTGGCTGGTGACGGCGCCGTATTCCGGGCTGACTGGGGCGGGTGTGGCTTTGGAGCAGGCTTTTGCATAGGCGCTGATGGCCTCTTCGCGAGCAAGCCCGCTCCCACATTTTGATTTGTGAATACATTCAAATGTGGG
>NZ_LYSO01000096.1:0-23728 GCF_001728935.1 Pseudomonas sp. AP42 | reverse complement strand
GTACCCCGTCCAACTGTGTTGACTGCCAGGCCGCCTTCGCGAGCAAGCCCGCACACAGTTGGATCGTGGGTTGTCTGGTAGATAGGCGTTGGCTTTCAGGCCGCCATCGCAGGCAAGCCAGCTCCCACAGTTGGATCGCGGCGAGTCAGGTAGATAGGCGCTGGCTGTCATCCCACACTGGCCTCACTGACCAACCAATCCATCAGCTCGACCAACCCAACCGACGGTTCCTTCCCCGGCGGATACGCCAAGTAATACCCCATCCCCGTCGACACCCGAAGCTCAAACGGCATCGCCAACCGCCCCGCCTTCAGATCCTCGCCAATCAGCGCACTGTCGCCCATCGCCACCCCAGTGCCCTGGGACGCCACAGTCATTGCCAAGTCCAACGTTTCGAAGTGATGCCGTTGGATGGGATCGCTCAAGCAGGCATTGGCAGCCTTGAGCCACAACGTCCAATCGCGCTCGTCTCGGGTCGGGTGCAACAACACCTGATGCTGCAAATCCTGCGGCGTACGCAAATTGCCCAGCAACCCAGGCACGCAGACCGGCGTAAGGCGCTCGTCGAACAGATGCCGCGCCTCGGCCGGCTGCTCGGCGATAGGCCCGTAGATCACCGCCGCGTCAAACGGCTCACGACGAAAGTCGACGTTATAGGCCACCGTCGTGGTGAGCTCCACCGGCACATCCGGGCGCTCTTTTTGCCAGTGCAGCAAGCGTGGCAACAGCCAGCGCATCACGCAGGTTGACGCTTTGAGCTGCAAGGTTCGGCGCCGGTCACCGATGTGTTCCACCGCGTCAGCGAGCAAGCCGAACACCTGTTGCGCGCACGCCAGCCATTCTCGCCCCTCCTGCGTCAGGCTCAAGCCCCGCGCCTGGCGCTGGAACAACGCGTAGCCCAACTGGCTTTCCAGCCCAGCCACCTGCCGGCTCACCGCGCCCTGGGTGATGTGCAGGTGTTCGGCGGCATGGGTGAAGTTGCAGCACTGAGCCGTGACCCAGAAGGTGTGCAACGCAGGTAACGGTGGAAGGCGTTTCATCGGGGCACAGCCATGACGGGAGGACATGGCGAGTATGACTTTTTATCGATTGTTGCCGCCACCGGCCAACCGCTCCAATAGCGCTTCGAATCCCTCACAAGAGCGACCTGTATGGCGACCTGCGGTGAAGTATTGGTGCACCTTTTGGAAAGCTACGGCGTGGACCACGTATTCGGCATCCCCGGCGTGCACACCGTGGAGCTGTACCGGGGCTTGGCGCGCTCCAGCATCCGGCATGTCACCCCGCGCCACGAACAGGGCGCCGGCTTCATGGCCGACGGCTATGCGCGTACCCGCGGCAAGCCGGGGGTGTGCTTTATCATCACCGGCCCTGGGATGACCAATATCACCACAGCCATGGGTCAGGCCTATGCCGACTCGATCCCGATGCTGGTGATTTCCAGCGTGCAGTCACGCAGCCAACTGGGCGGCGGGCGCGGCAAGTTGCATGAGCTGCCGAACCAGAGCGCGCTGGTGGCCGGGGTGGCGGCGTTCTCCCACACCTTGATGTCGGCGGCGGAGCTGCCAAGTGTGCTGGCGCGGGCGTTTGCGGTGTTCCAGGCCGGTCGGCCGCGCCCGGTGCATATCGAGATTCCCCTGGATGTGTTGGTGGAAAATGCCGACGCATTGCTGGGCAGCACGCCTGTCAGCGTCGCCCGCGCTGGCGCATCACCGGCGGCCGTGCAGCAGATAAGCCAGAGGCTGGCTGCGGCCAAGCGCCCGCTGATCCTGGCCGGTGGCGGCGCCATTGACGCAGCCGCCGAACTGACCCGTCTCGCAGAAGCCCTCGGCGCGCCCGTGGCCTTGACCATTAACGCCAAGGGCCTGTTGCCCGCCGCGCATCCACTGCTGATCGGCTCCACGCAAACACTGCCCGCCACCCGTGCCTTGGTGGCTGAAGCTGACGTGGTGCTGGCGATCGGCACGGAGTTGGCGGAGACCGACTACGACGTCACCTTCGCCGGTGGTTTCGACATTCCCGGTACGCTGCTGCGCATCGATATCGACCCGGACCAGACCGTACGCAACTACCCGCCTCAAGTTGCGCTAGTGGCCGACGCACGCATCGCCGCCCAGGCGCTGCTCACCGAAGTGAACCGTCAGCCATTGGCGCCTCGCTCGCCCGATTGGGGCACCGCACGCGTCGCCCGTTTGTGGGCCGAGCTGGAACCTGCGTGGGACGCTGCGACGCGTGCGCAAACCCGGTTTCTCAACGTCGTTCTGGAGGAACTGCCGGGCGTGGTGTTCGTGGGCGACTCCACTCAACCGGTGTACAGCGGCAACCTGACCCTGAACCTCGACCATCCACGCCGCTGGTTCAACGCCTCCACCGGGTACGGCACCCTGGGTTATGCCCTGCCCGCCGCCATTGGCGCCTGGCTCGGGCGCGGCGATGGCCAACCGGTGGTGTGCCTGATCGGCGACGGCGGGCTGCAATTTACCCTGCCGGAACTGGCCAGCGCGGTGGAGGCGCGTACACCGGTGATCGTGCTGTTGTGGAATAACCAGGGTTATGAAGAGATCAAGAAGTACATGGTCAACCGTGATATCGAGCCAGTGGGTGTGGACATCTACACGCCGGACTTTATCGGTGTGGCCAAGGCCCTGGGCTGCGCGGCGCAAAGCGTCCATGGCATTGAAGCGTTGCGCACTGCTTTACGTGCCGCCGCTGATCGCCAGGGGCCGACGCTGCTTGAAATCGACCAGGGGCGGTGGGAGTTACCGAGCCTGTAATCCCGGCCTGACAGCCAACCCATATCTCCCCGACGCTCCGCGATCAAATTGTGGGAGCGGGCTTGCTCGCGAAGGCGGCCCGCCAGCCAACGCCCAATGCGCGCTTACCTCCCCACTCGGCATCCGCATTTTTTCAATAGCCCCTGCGACTTTCTGATTTGCCCCGCTACACGCTGCATGGCCTGATTCGCCCTTGTTCATTCAAGGCAAACCCATGGAAAACGTTCAGGCAAAATCCACCACCGCCGTATGGCTGATGGTCAGCGTGGTGCTCGTCGCCCTCAACTTGCGCCCCTCGATGGCAGCCGTGGGGCCGCTGCTGGCGTCAATTCGCGCGGATGTGCCGCTAAGTTTCAGCAGCGCCGCCTTACTGACCATGTTGCCGGTCATGACCATGGGCCTGGCGATGTTCTTTGGCATGGGCCTGGCCAAGCGCGTGGGCGAGCATCGCAGCGTTGTGTTGTCGCTGCTGGTGATTGGGCTGGCGACTGTGTCGCGGCTGTTCCTGGATTCGGCACTGGAGCTGATCGTGAGTGCCATTGCGGCGGGTGTGGGCATTGCGCTGATCCAGGCGTTGATGCCGGCGCTGATCAAGTCGCGGTTCAGCGCCAACGTCTCGTTGTTCATGGGCCTGTATGTCACCGCAATCATGGGCGGCGCGGCCCTGGCAGCTTCGTTCTCACCGTTGGTACAAGCCCGGACCGGCAGTTGGCGTATCGGCCTGGCAATCTGGGCAGTGCTGGCGTTGCTGGCCCTGGTGTTCTGGTATGCCCAGCGCTCGGTCCTGCCGCCCTTGCCTCAAGCCGGTTCAGGCCCCCAGGAGGCATTTTTCAGCAATCGCCGCGCCTGGTTGCTGGCGATCTTTTTTGGCCTCGGCACCGCGTCCTACACCTGTGTGCTGGCGTGGCTGGCGCCCTACTACGTCGAGCAGGGTTGGAGTGAACAGAATGCCGGCTTGCTGCTGGGCTTCTTGACCGCCATGGAAGTGATCTCCGGCCTGGTCACCCCGGCCATCGCCAACCGCCGCCAGGATAAGCGTGGCGTGGTGGCGGTGTTGCTGGTGCTGATCATCCTGGGTTTCTGCGGGCTCATTCTCAGCCCGCAACACTGGAGCCTGTTGTGGCCATGCCTGCTCGGCCTGGGGATTGGCGGCCTGTTTCCGATGAGCCTGATCCTGTCCCTGGACCACCTCGACAACCCACGCCGCGCCGGTGGCCTTACCGCGTTCGTGCAGGGCATCGGTTATCTGATTGCCGGCCTGTCGCCGCTGATCGCCGGCATGATCCGCGACCGGTTGGGCAGCTTCGAATGGGCCTGGTGGTCATTGATGGCTGTGAGCGGGCTGATGCTGCTGATCGTGATGCGGTTCAACCCGGCGCATTACGCACGCCATATCCGCTGACGTCGTATTGCAAACACTTTTTGTCCCACACAAAACATTGAAGCGTCCTACAGAGCTTTCTATTGGTACGAGCGTTCCGTTAACATTTTGCTCAGTCTTGTACTGAGTTCGGTACAAAGGGTTTACGGACGAAACCGATGCTAAACAGTAACTTGCTCAGAAAGCTCGATATGCAGGATTTGATGGTGTTTATCGCCGTCTACGACCAGAGCAGCGTTACCGAGGTGTCCGAAACGCTGTTCGTCAGCCAGTCCACTGTGAGCTACAGCCTGAAGAAGCTGCGCACCAGCTTTGAAGATGAGCTGTTTATCAACACCCGCGCGGGCATGCGCCCTACGTACAAGGCCACCACCATGTACGAGCATGTGCAGAAGATTCTGGAAAGCATCAACCTGTGCCACGCCGGTGGCCAGGCGTTCGACCCGACCCAACAGGCGGTGACCTTCAATGTGTGCGCACCAGAATATTTCGAACAGTTGATCCTGCCGCGCCTGCTCAAGCGCTTCGACCATGCCGACCTGCCGGTGATCGTCAATGTGCAGAAGCTGGAAACCGACATCCCCGCCGACGACCTGCGTGAAGGTCGCTTGGACCTGGTGATCTGCTTCGGCCCGCACTTTCACCGCGCCCATAAAGACTTCAAGACCCAGATGCTGTTGGAGGACGACTTGGTCTGCGTGTGCGACCAACGCTCTGCACCCAGGGAATCGGCGTTCAGCCTGCAATCCTTCGTTGAGCGGCGCCACGTATTCCCAACGCCTTGGACCTCCGACACCAACATGATCGACGGCTGGCTCGCCCGCCAGGCCCGCAAGCGCCAGGTGATCGCGCGTGCCAACAGCTACAGCGCGGCATTGAAAATGATTGCCGGCACCGACTTCATCGTCACCCTGCCCCGCCGTGTGCAAAAGTTGCTGGCGCCAGCGCCGGCATTCGGTGTTTGCGAAGCCCCCAATGGGTTGCCGGGCTTCACCCTGGATATGCAGTGGAACGAAACCAGTGGGCAGGACAGCGCCAATACCTGGTTTCGTGAACAAGTGGTGAAGGTGTGCGCGGACCAAGGCCTGTTGTAGGAGCGAGCTTGCTCGCGAAGAACCAGAGTGCGCCGCTGTGAATCAGGCACCCCGCGTTATCGTTAGCGATCTTCGCGAGCAAGCTCGCTCCTACAGGGGTAGTGTGAGTCAGCCGATGGCGATTTTGCTGTAGGAATCGCGATCAATATCCAGCAGCTCGACACTCAGTTGTACCTGCACACCTTCGGGCCATGGGCCCAGGTCCTGGAGCACCGCCAGCAGGCTTTCTGACAGTTGTTTCTTGACCTGCGGCGAACGCCCACTCAATAACGCCAAACGCACCGCAACGAAACCGCGCTCCCCCAGGCCGGTGCCGACCCGAAAACGCTCGACCGTCACCGCACGGCTCTTGATGTCGAACTCGGCGCCGAACTGACCGGAGGCCACCAACGCATGATTAAGGCGCAACAGGGCCTTGTCGGTGTCCAGTTGCGTCAGGTTGGCGGTGTGTTCCAAGTGCAGGTGCGGCATGCTTTTCTCCGAGTTTTTTGTAGGAAGATGCCTAGCTATATACCACGGAAAAACACCTCAAGCCTTGGCCACCAGCCCTCTATCACTCATGAATGCCTCCAACCGAGAGCGCATCCAGCGTTCCGCCGGGTCGGTGTCAACGTGGCTGAGCCACACCATGGACAAATCCAGGGTCGGGGTTTCGAACGGGAACGGCTCGCAGAACAGGTTTCCGCTGGCAGCCATGGCCTGGGCGGTGTAATCCGGCAGGCTGGCGATCATGTCGGTGCCGGCAAGCAAGGCCGGCAACGAACTGTATTGCGGCACCGAGAGCACCACATGGCGTTTGCGGCCCACCTCTGCCAGCCACTCATCGGCAAACCCGGCCACGTTGGCGGTGTGGGACACCAACACGTGGGGCCGTGCGCAATATTCGTCGAGGGTCAGCGGTGTATCCGAGGCATCGGCACGCAGCAGGCACGGGCGGATGTGCCGCAACAGCTTGCGCTTGGCATTGGCCGGCAGCCCGCGGGTCTGGGTGATGCCGACGGTAATGTCGCCGGAAGCCAGCAGGTCTGGAATGCGCCAGTAGTCCACATGCTGCACCACAAACACCACCTGCGGCGCTTCCTGGCGCAAGGCGCGCAGCAAAGGTGGCAGCAGGCCAAACTCCACGTCATCGGACAGGCCGATGCGGAAAGTCATGGTACTGATGGACGGGTCGAAATCATGGGTCAGACTCAAGGCCGAAGACAGCGAGTCCAAAGCCGGCGACAGGTGCTGAATGATCTCCTCGGCACGCGCCGTAGGCTCCATGCGATGGCCGACACGAATAAACAGGGGGTCGTTGAACAGGGTACGCAGGCGGTTGAGGGCCGAGCTGATGGTCGGTTGGCCGAGAAACAGCTTCTCCGCCACCCGCGTCACATTGCGCTCGAGCATCAGTGCTTCGAAGACCACCATCAGGTTGATGTCGGCCTTGCGTAATTCATTGCGATTCATCGGCGCCTGCCCCTTTCCCCAAGACAAGCGGCAGTTTAGGAAGGCTGGGGACCTGCGTCTATGTGCACGGTAAAACATGTGGGAGCGGGCTTGCTCGCGAATGCAATGGTTCAGCCGACGACTCCGTTGACTGACACACCGCCTTCGCGAGCAAGCCCGCTCCCACAATTAGACCGCGTTTTACCTGATGCTCAGGGTTTTAGCGGACGTTCCTGGTCACGTTCGGAAAGCTCGGTGCCGTCGTCCGGATGCTTCCAGGTTTGCGGTTTTTCGTCTTCGCGCGGCTGCCGGGGTTCTTCACGCTCCGGCTTGTTGTGCTGCTGTTCGTTCCCCATAGCGACCTCCGCCGATAAGAATTGGACCCAGGCTCAAGCATAGAACACGGCAGCCGTTTTGAAGCTGGCTCAGATTGATAGCCAACGCACATCAATCAATCCAAATTTGTCACTTATCATTTCTAAATGTGTCAGCCACTATCCCAAGTCTTAAGCGAAACAAGCACTTTAAAAAGAACGCTGGAGACACAAAACCATGACGACCCCTTCCCGGCCTGCGGCTGCCCCCTCGAAAGTAGGCGCGGTATTGCGCGTGACTTCGGGCAATTTCCTCGAACAGTTCGACTTTTTCCTGTTCGGTTTCTACGCCACCTATATCGCTGCCGCGTTCTTCCCGGCCGCTAATGAGTTTGCGTCATTAATGATGACCTTCGCCGTGTTCGGCGCGGGCTTCCTGATGCGGCCATTGGGCGCGATTATTCTGGGTGCCTACATCGATGACGTGGGCCGTTGCAAAGGCTTGATCGTGACCTTGTCGATCATGGCCAGCGGTACGCTGCTGATCGTGCTGGTACCGAGTTATCAGACCATCGGCCTATGGGCGCCATTGCTGGTGCTGTTGGGGCGCCTACTGCAAGGCTTCTCGGCCGGCGCGGAACTGGGTGGCGTGTCGGTGTACCTGTCCGAAATGGCCACGCCAGGCCGTAAAGGCTTCTACACCAGCTGGCAGTCGGGTAGCCAACAGATCTCCATCGTCGTCGCCGCAGCCCTGGGTTATGGCTTGAACGTGTGGATGGAACCTGCGGTGGTGGCCGATTGGGGCTGGCGGATTCCGTTTGCCGTCGGTTGCGTGATCATTCCGTTTATCTTCGTGCTGCGTCGCAACCTGCAGGAAACCGAAGAGTTCGCCAACCGCAAGCATCGCCCGACCATGCGTGAAGTGATGGCGACCTTGGTGAAGAACTGGACCGTAGTCATCGGCGGCATGCTGATGGTGGCCATGACCACCACCGCGTTCTACCTGATCACCGTGTACGCACCGACCTTCGGCAAAACCGTGTTGCACCTGAGCACCTCGGACGCCTTGCTGGTGACCTTGCTGGTCGCGATTTCGAACTTTTTCTGGCTGCCGATCGGCGGCACGTTAAGCGACCGCTTCGGCCGTAAACCGGTGCTGATCGCCATGACGGTGCTGACTGTCCTTACGGCTTATCCAGCGCTGTCCTACGTGGTCAACGCCCCCAGCTTTGCACACATGCTGGAAACCCTGCTGTGGTTCTCGTTCCTGTATGGCATGTACAACGGCGCGATGATCCCGGCGCTCACCGAAATCATGCCGGTGGAAGTGCGCGTGGCGGGTTTCTCCCTGGCTTACAGCCTGGCGACGGCAGTGTTCGGTGGCTTTACCCCGGCGATTTCGACCTGGTTCATTCACATCACCGAAGACAAGGCTTCACCTGCGTACTGGATGATCTTCGCCGCGCTGTGTGCCTTGTGTTCGACCCTGGCGTTGTATCGCCGCGCCAACACCCGTGGCCAAGTCATGCAGGAGGCCGCGCAATGAAGCCGCTGTTCAAGACCCTCACCGCTGTCGTCCTCGGCACCCTGGCGCTGACCGCCCAGGCCGAGCAACTCAAGGTCATGACCTCGGGCGGCTTCACCGCCGCGTATAAATTGCTCGGTCCGCAATACGCCGAGCAAAGCGGGGATACCCTCGACACCATCCTTGGCCCGTCCATGGGCAAGGCGCCGGAAGCGATTCCCAACCGTCTGGCCCGTGGCGAACACGCCGACGTGGTGATCATGGTCGGCTATGCCCTGGATGAGTTGATCAAACAAGGTAAGGTCGACCCCGCCTCCCGCGTGGAATTGGCGGACTCGCGGATCGGCCTGGTGGTGAAGGAAGGTGCAGCCAAACCTGCGATCAATACCGATGCCGAGCTCAAGGCTGTGCTGAGCAAAGCCAAGTCGGTGGCCTATTCCGATAGCGCCAGCGGCGTGTACGTCGAGAAGCAATTGTTCAAGAAACTCGGCATGCCGGCCAAAGGCACCATGATCGAACGCGTGCCGGTGGGCGAGCAGGTAGCCAAGGGCGATTACGAAGTCGGCTTGCAGCAAGTGGCGGAGTTGTTGCCGGTCAAGGGTGTAACGTTTGTAGGCAAGATCCCGGAAGACGTGCAGTCCGTTACCCGTTTTGCCGCCGGTATTCCTGTGAACGCCGAACACCCGGAGCGGGCCAAGGCGCTGTTGCAGTTCATGGCATCGCCCGAGGCCCAACCGGAGGTGCAATCCACCGGCCTGGACTCGGTGTCACGCTGACCGGAACGGCATCTCCCGCACCAAACGCTCCAACTCCAGCGCCGCCGGTGGCAACGTCCGCCCGCGGCGCTTGATCAAGCCCACATTGCGCAGCACATGGGGCTCCACCAGCGGCACACTGACCAGAATCGGGTGAGTGTGCGCCGGCATCGCAATCGACGGCACCATCGCTACGCCCAACCCCGCCTCCACCAGCCCGATCATGGTGGTCACGTGGTGCGTCTCGCAGATACTCGGCTTTTTCACCCGCACCCCACGCAGGGCCTGGTCGAGCAGGAAGCGGTTGCCCGACGTCTTGTCCACCTCGATGTAGTCATGCTCATAGGCCTCGGTCCAGCTCACGCTGTCACGCTCAGCCAGAGGGTGATCACGCCGACAGGCCAGCACGTAGCGCTCCTGCAACAGCAACTCGAACTCCACCTCATCGGCCAGGCTGCCGCTGAAACTCACACCAAAGTCCGCCTCGCCGCTGGCCACCGCATTGCTCACCTCGCCGGCACTGGCATCCAACACCCGCAGGCGAATCTTCGGATACAGCTTGTGGAATTCGGAGATCACGTGGGGCATGAAGTAGTACGCGGTAGACGGCACGCAGGCGATGGTGACATTCCCCATGCGCGTCGAGGCAACGTTGCTGATACCCATCAGCGCGATGTCGAGATCATCCAGCATGCGCTCGACCTGGGGCAAAAACGCACGCCCGACCATGGTCAGGCTGACCCGCCGCGTAGTGCGTTCGAACAATTTTACATCCAGCGCCGATTCGAGCTTTTCGATACGCCGGCTGAGGGCCGGTTGCGAGATACGGATGGCCTCGGCAGCGCCACGAAAACTGCCCTTGTCCACCACGGCGCGGAAGGCTTGGAGGTCGTTGAGGTCGAAGTTGATGATCACGGGAGGCAGGCCAAAGTGGTCGAGATGACGAGCATTATCGTCTGGGAGCCGGTGGGATGCCATGTGTGCCGAGAGGGTTTGCCGAGATCATCCTGTTACACATATGGAGTCATACATATCAGCGGGTTATCGGCCGCCGAACGAGCGCCCATCAATGTATGAAAAGCCTGCTGAAAACTGATCAACAGGCTTTTAGCACTTAGTCGCCTGATCGCTTCTCCCAAGCCGCTGGCGTACTGAAAAACGCCTGAGCGTTACTGTCCAGCGTCTCCAGGTGATAACCACCCTCCTGCACGATCAGGCACGGCAACCCCAGCCCTCGAATGTACTGCCCCAACCGCGCAAAGCCTTCGCGCGTCACCGCGACTTTGCTTTGGGGGTCCAGCTCGTAGATATCAAAGCCCAATGACAACACCAGCACATCCGCCGAGAAGCTCTTTACCGCTGCCAGGGCCTGCTCCAGCTTTTCGAAGAACACCGCTTCGCTGGAACCATGGGCCATCGGCAGGTTGAGGTTGTACCCTTCGCCGACGCCGTTGCCTTTTTCCTCGGCAAAGCCTGCCACGCCCGGATAGAAGTTGGTTGGGTCGCCGTGGATCGACACATACAGCACGTCATCGCGGTCGTAGAAAATTTCCTGGATGCCCTGCCCGTGATGCATATCGGTATCGAGCACGGCGACACGCTGGAAACCTTGGCGCAGCGCTTGCGCAGCCACGGCCGCATTGTTGATGTAACAGAAGCCACCGGCCGCGTCGAAGCGAGCGTGATGGCCCGGGGGCCGGCACAAGGCATAGGCGGCGGGTGCGCCATCGAGGATGTCACCCGCTGCGGCAACGGCGCTCTGGGCTGACCAATAAGCCGAGCGCCAGGTCAGCTCACCGATCGGGCAACTGCCATCGGCCAGGTAGCGCGCAGCCTGGGCCAGGATGCCGCGCAGGGCATTGGGTTCACGCACAAAGATGTTGGACATGACTTCGTCGCCCCAGTCTTCGGGGATATCTTTCCAGCGCTGGTGAGCTTCTTGAAGAAAAGCCAGGTAGGCGCCGCCGTGTACAGCGAGCAATGGATCCATACCGTAATCGGTCGGTTGCTGGATATCGAAACCCAGGGTTTGCGCAGCCAGCAGCAGGTTGCGCGCACGCTCGGGAACCTCCTGGGGCGTGCGCATCTGGCCGCGAGAGTAGTAGCTGCGTGGATGATGCAGGAGTTGTTCGGGGTGGAAAAACGTCTTCATGAGTTGCTCCTGGATAAACACAGAACCTGTGGGAGCTGGCTTGCCTGCGATAGCGGTGAATCAGGCAGTACATTGTTCTCTGACAGTCCGCTATCGCAGGCAAGCCAGCTCCCACATGGGCATGGTTTCCTTTAGAAATGAACGCGCCCGGCGCGTTTCAACACGGCGTTGAGCAGCACGTCGGTGCCCTGGCGTACATCGTCGGGCAAGACATCTTCGGCTTCGTTGTGGCTGAGGCCGCCGACGCAGGGGATGAAGATCATCGCGGTGGGGCAATAGCGCGCCAGGTGAATCGCATCATGGCCGGCGCCGCTGACGATGTTCTGCTGGCTGTAGCCCAAGGCGTCAACCGCAGCCTGCACGCAGGCCACGCACTCGGCGTCAAACGGCGTGGCCGGGCTGATCCAGTGCGGCGTGATGGTGACGCTCAGGCCACGGTTGTCCGCGATTGCCTGCAGGCGTGCACGCACTTGCTGCTCCATGGCGTCGATATCGGCGTCGTGGTGATGGCGCAGGTCGACGGTAAAATTGAGCAAGCCGGGAATGGTGTTGCGCGACGACTTAGCGATGCTCAGTTCACCCACAGTGGTGAGCCCCTGCGGGGCAAAATCGGCAGCGAGGTTTTCCAGGGCCTGGATCATTTTCGCCGCGCCGTACAGCGCATCTTTACGCAACGGCATCGGCGTGGTGCCGGCGTGCGCGGCCATACCTTCGACCCGCACATCGAGCCAACGGATCGCTTGACCACCGGTGACTACGCCGATGCTGTTGGCGTTGTCCTCCAGGATCGGGCCTTGCTCGATATGCGCCTCGAAATACGCATCCACTGCGCCACCCAACGGGCGCTCACCGTTGTAGCCGGTGGTGCGCAACGCCTCGGCCACGCTGATACCGTCGACATCGGCGGTGGCCAGTGCCTTGTCCAGGGCGAGCGTGCCGGTGAATACCGCGGAGCCCAGCATGGCCGGGGTGAAACGGGCGCCCTCCTCGTTGGTCCACACCGCAATTTCCAATGGCTTGCGTGTCTGGATACCGTGGTCGTCAAGGCTGCGGATCACCTCCAGGCCAGCCAACACGCCGTACACGCCATCAAAGCGTCCGCCTTCGGGCTGGGTATCCAGGTGGCTGCCCATCATCACCGGGGCGGCGTCATTGTCGGTACCCGCGCGGCGAGCGAACAGGTTGCCGATAGCGTCCACGCTCAACGTCAGGCCAGCGGCTTTACACCAGTGACTGAACAGCTCCCGACCGGCCTTGTCTTCGGCGCTCAATGCCAGACGGCAGCTGCCACCGCGTGCCGTCGCGCCGATCTCGGCCATGGCCATCAGGCTATGCCACAGGCGCTCGCCATTAATCTTCAACATTGCTGACTCCCTTAACTGTGTGCCATTTCCAGGCGATGAGCCGTGGCGTGGCGGCGTGACAAAGCGAGTACACACACCAACGACACCCCTGCGATCACGCTGTAGAACACCGCCATCGGCCACCATTGGCCCAGGTATTGATGGGCCAGCCAGGTGCCGATCAGCGGCGTCAAGCCACCGGCCAACGCGCCGCATACCTGGTAAGCCAGGGAGATCGCGGTATAGCGCACACGGGTTTCAAACAGGCCGCTGACATAACCCGCGATCACGGCGTAGAACGACGCCATGCACACCACCGCCAAGGCAATGCCGAGGATGATCAAGGGCGCCTGGCCGCTGCTGACCAAGACGAACATCGGATACGGCGAAGCCATTGCCAGTACGCACATGGCGCACAGGAACCGCGTAGCGCCGACCTTCTCTGCCACCCAGGCGGCCAATGGCTGAACGCAGAACTGGATAATGGCCACGAAGAACAGGCATTCCAGGATCAGCGATCGCGGTAGGTCCAATTGCTGAGTGCTGTAGGCAATCATGAAGGTGTTGGTGAAATACACGCCGGCAATGCCCAACGTGTTGGCGCCAATGCACAGCAACAGTGGGCGCCAAGCGGTCTTCAGCACTTCCAGTACGGGGGCTTGGTCCTGCTTGATGGCGCGGGCTTTTTCCGCCTGGGCTTTTTCTTCGAGGAACTCCGGCGACTCGTTCACACCCAGGCGAATCGCCAGTCCGACCACCAGCAGCAAGGCACTGGCCAGGAACGGCAGGCGCCAGCCCCAGCTGAGCAGGTCTTCTTCCGGCAGACGGGTGACAGCGCTGAACGCCAGCAAGGAAAGAATCAAACCGGCCGGGCTACCCAACTGCGCAAAGGATGCAAAGAAGTTACGGCGCCCCTTCGGCGCATGTTCCCCGGCCATCAACACCGCCCCGCCCCACTCGCCGCCGACCGCGATGCCCTGCACCACTCGCAGCAAAATCAGCAACACCGGGGCCGCAGCGCCGATCTGGGCATAGGTCGGCAACAGGCCGATGCACACCGTCACCACGCCCATCATCACGAGGGTGATCACCAGGGACTTCTTGCGCCCGATGCGGTCGCCGATATGGCCGAATACCACGCCACCCAAAGGTCGCGCGAAAAAGCCCACGGCGAAGGTGCCGAAGGCGGCCATGGTGCTGAACAATTTATCGTCTGAGGGGAAGAACAGCTGACCGAACACCAGCGCCGCAGCGGTGGCATAGATGTAAAAGTCGTACCACTCGATCATGGTGCCGATAAAAGCGGCGGCCGCGGCACGGCGAGGCTGCGGCGAAGCGGAAGGCTTCATGGGGCTGGCTCCTTTGGTTATTTTTTTGGCAGGAGAAGGTCAAACCGGTGCGCTCTGGTGGCGCTTGTTAAGCCCGATTTTTCGGCCTGGGGCTATGATTAGTCAATTTTCTATTTATTATCTTGATTATAAGAACTGCTTATTATCGAGCGACCCCATGCCCGAATCTCGCCGCGATATTCACCCCCTGCTCAATGACCGCCTGGACTGGAACCTGCTGCGCACCTTCCGCGTGATCGGCCAGGAACTGAGCATCAGCCGCGCCGCTGCGCGCCTGCACCTGACGCAACCGGCCATCAGCCAAGCGCTCAAGCGCCTGGAAGAGCAATTGGGCTGTCAACTCATCGCGCGTCGCGGCCCACGCTTTGTACTCACCGAGGCGGGTGAACAGATCTTCGCGATCGCCGGTGAGATGTACGGCCAGGTGTCGCAGATGAGCAACGCCCTGCAAAAGCCCGGGGATGAAGTGATCGGCAAAGTGCGCTTGCTGATGATCAGCCGGATTAATTCCGACACTTTCGATGACTTTCTCGCGGGTTTTCATCGCGAGCATCCACGGGTCGAGCTGGAAGTCGAAGTGATGCGCAGCTCCGACATCGTCGCCGCCCTGCTGGAAAAAACCGCAACCCTGGGGCTCAGCCTCAACCGTCGGCCACAGCCACGCCTGGAACAGCATCTGTTTCTGCGTCAGCGCTATGCGTTTTTTTGTGGGAAACACCACCCCTTGTTCGGACGCACAGGCTTGGTCGAAGGGGACTTGCAGTCGGAAAACTTCGTGAGTTTTACCAGCGACCAGATCGGCGGGATGCTCTCGCCGCTGACGATTTTTCGCGATCAGCAAGGGTTCGGCGGGCGGATCGTGGCGTCATCATCCAGCCTGGAAGAAGTGCGGCGATTGGTGATTGCGGGGTTTGGTTTGGGCTGCTTACCGACTCATGTGGTGGCGGACGATGTGAAGAACGGGCTGCTGTGGCGGTTGCCGCCGGATGAGGGAATTGCGGATGTGGATATTCACCTGTTGTGGAACCGGGAGCAGAAGATGAGCCGGGCGGAGGGGGTGTTTATTGAGTGTCTTTTGGGGCGGTTGGCCGACGTATCTTGACTGCCGACGAGCGCAAGTCACTGAAGGCTGCGATTGAGCACTGGAGATAGCTATGAGCAGATTTTTTGATGAATTGATGGAAAGCGTTCAAGAGATGAACGAGATCCTGCGCCGAGAACGCGAACCTTCTCGTGAATTCCATGTTGATTCAATGCGAGTCAAAGAGATCCGTAAGGCGACAGGGCTGACCCAGGCTAAATTCGCAGCGCTGATTGATGTGCAACTTGGCACATTACGTAACTGGGAGCAGGGTCGTCGTGAACCTACCGGACCAGCAAAGGCATTGTTGAAAGCTATCCATAATGACCCAGTCCATGTACTGAATGCATTGGCTAGCTAAAATAAGACTCCACCGCTGCGGCTTGAACATCGTCATAACCGGAAAAGCTCGGAGCTGACTCAGCGACGGGCTTTTTCGTTTGTGCGGCAGATTTAAGGCTCTTTAAAACCTCACATCGATAGCACTGATGATTACTATCGAAACGAGCGCCTGCTCGATTGCCAGCACTGATTCCTATAATCGCCCCCAGCTTCCCTCTCCTGCGTCTGACTTCAGGCGACTTTCACCTTGGAATCCCACACCATGCCAAGCGCGAGCCAGGCCTCTAACGGCCTTCCCGAACATAATCAACAAAGCGTCAAACAGCAGTGGCTGGCGATTCTTTCGGTCGCCGTGGGTGCCTTTGCCCTGGTGACCAGCGAGTTTCTGCCGGTGGGCGTGCTCAACGACGTCGCCAGCGACTTGGGCATCAGTGCCGGCCACGCAGGCCTGATGGTCACCCTGCCCGGCATCATGGCGGCCCTTGCCGCGCCGTTGCTGTCGGTTGGCATTGGCGCCATGGACCGCCGCTATCTGCTGATCGGCCTGACGCTGGTCATGATCCTCGCCAACGGGGTGGTGGCCTTTGCCACCGATTTCAGCCTGCTGCTGTTCGGGCGTGTATTGCTCGGCATCAGCATCGGCGGCTTCTGGGCCACGGCCATCGCCCTCAGCGGCAGGCTGGCGCCCAAGGGCGTCGGCGTCGCAAAAGCCACGTCGATCATCATGATGGGCGTGACCCTAGCCACCGTACTCGGCGTGCCCGTAGGCACCTGGCTCAGCGGCCTGATGGGCTGGCGCATGACCTTTCTGGTCACCGCGCTGGTGGGAGTGCCAGTGCTGCTGGCGCAAGTCTTCCTACTGCCGCGCCTCAAACCGGAAAAGGCCATTGAGGTTCGTGACCTGCCAGCCCTGTTTATCAACCCACAAGCGCGGGTCGGGTTGATTGCCGTACTGCTGATCGGCCTGGCGCACTTTGCTGCGTACACCTATGTGGCGCCGTTCTTCAAAAACAGCTCCGGCTTCGACGGGCCGGCGATTGGCTCATTGTTGCTGCTGTATGGCGTGGCAGGCGTACTGGGCAATGTGTTCGCCGGCTTCGCCGCCAACCGCAGCGTGCGTAACACCTTGCTGCTGGTCGCGCTGATGATCGGGACCAGCACCGCCCTGTTCCCCTACTTCGCCACCGGTATGACAGGCGCCGTGGTGCTGATCGCACTCTGGGGCTTTGCCTTTGGCGCCTTCCCGGCCTGCGCCAGTATCTGGATGTTCGTGGTGGCGCCCAAGGATGTGGAACGAGGCATGCCGCTGTTCGTGGCGCTGTTTCAGGTGATCATTGCCCTGGGCTCGTTCTTTGGTGGACGGATCGTCGACCAAATGGGCAGCGCGGTGTTGTTGAGCCTGGCCACTGTGTTGGTGGGGTTGGGGTTTGCGACCGTGCTGGTGTTGGGCCGCAAGGTGAGCAACAGCTTGGTGGCGCAGCCTGCCTGACCGAGTTGCAGCCACAAAAAAGCCTGCTGAGCGTTGAGTTCAGCAGGCATTTTTTCGTTTCAGAAGCAGGTATTTATTTGGCCGTGGGGAAAGCACGCTCGAGGACAGCGTCCACCAGGGCTTGCGCGTTCTCAATCAATTGAGCCAGGGCCATGATCACGGGCGACTGTGTGCTGACTGGATCTTCGGCGCATTGGTAAGCGGTTTGCAGGGCAGATGACAGGATTTCGGTGGCGTTTGTGAGGGCTTCTTCGGTGCCGACGTCGGCGCCTACATGGAATATTTTACGCGGGGAAAATTCGGAATCAGAATCGAGATTGCTCATTGTGTAGCTCCTGTATGCAATGGGAACTGCCACATCCCGCTGTCAAACAGGATCAGGTGGCAGCTGTGCGCGGGTTGACAGACCGGTATACAGGACCCGGCGCACCCGAAGATGCCCCACGCACAGCCGCCATAAAACGACGTCACAGCAGAAACGCTGTAATCGCATGGAGGTCGTACACCTGTAAATCAGTCTGTCAAAACCGGTCGCCATGAGGGCGACGGCGGAAGGTTAGCGCCCTACCCCAGCCAACGCAACCCTGCTCGAAAACCGCCGAACCCGCATAACGTAAGCACCTGTTTCGGAAAAGCTTGGTAACCAGAATGCCCACCGGAATCCTTGTGCGCATAAGCCTGCGAGCTAGTCTCAAAAAGGTCGCCACCGGGGCGGCATACTGTCAAGGGTGCTTACATGCCAACAAGATATCGCGATGCGGTCACAGGTGAATACGTAACAGAGCAAGAGGCGAAGAAAAGACCAAGGGAAACGGTGAAAGAAACCGATAAAAAGCGCCCGGCGAAGCCGACGGCCAAAAAGTAGGATCAACAGATGAGAGCGATTGCCGTATGTCCAGACAGACTTGCCAATGAAACCCGATTGCTCCAATGTAATGACCAACGTCATTACACAAGGAGTTATCCTTTGGCATCTATCAACATCCGTATCGATGACGACCTGAAAACTCGCGCCTACTTAGAGCTGGAGAAACTCGGTGTCACCCCTTCCGAACTGATACGCCAGGCGTTGCAATATGTTGCCGAGCGCGGCCAACTGCCATTTAAGCCTGTGCTGATGACTGAAGAGGATGAAGCCTTGATGGCGACCGTACGTGAGCGTCTTGCATCGCCTCAACGCGTGAGGGTTTCTTTGGATGACCTATAGCCTTGATTTTGATGCGCGTGCATTGAAGGAATGGCAAAAGCTCGGTGACACCCTCCGTCAGCAACTCAAAAAGAAGCTAGTCGAAATCCTGAACAACCCACGTATTGAGGCTAATCGCCTACATAGCCTGCCTGACTGCTACAAGATCAAACTGCGTAGCAACGGGTACAGGCTGGTGTATCAAGTGATCGATCAGGAAATTACGGTGTTCGTGGTCGCCGTTGATAAACGTGAGCGTGATCAGGCTTATCGCAAAGCGTCTGAGCGCCTTGAACAGCGCTAGGCAGGACTACAACAAATCCCTGAAGCAGCCGTTAATAACGGCCGGAAACGAAAAAGCCCCGCAGCTTATTCAGCTACAGGGCTTTTTCTATGTAATGGCGGAGAGATAGGGATTCGAACCCTAGGTACCGGTGAAGGTACAACGGATTTCGAATCCGTCCCATTCGGCCACTCTGGCATCTCTCCAACGGCGCGCATCATAACAGCATGATTGATGGATGCAAAGCGCCGAAGCGATTTTTTTCCGTGCTATCAGATGCTTGCGTCGATTACAGCGGTACGCCGAGGCGGTTGGCGACTTCTTCGTAGGCTTCGATCACGTCACCGAGGCCTTGGCGGAAGCGGTCTTTGTCCATCTTCTTCTTGGTGTCCTTGTCCCACAGGCGGCAGCCGTCCGGGCTGAATTCGTCGCCCAGGACGATGGAGCCGTCGTGGAATACGCCGAATTCGAGTTTGAAGTCCACCAGCAACAGGCCTGCATCGTCGAACAGCTTGCTCAGCACGTCGTTGACCTTGAGGGACAACTCCTTCATGCGCGTCAGCTGCTCAGCAGTGCCCCAGCCGAACGCCACGACGTGGGATTCGTTGATGAACGGGTCGCCCTTGGCGTCGTCCTTCAGGAACAGTTCGAAGGTGTAAGGGTTGAGCTTGAGGCCCTCTTCCACGCCCAAACGCTTGACCAGGCTGCCGGCGGCGTAGTTACGCACGACGCATTCCACCGGGATCATGTCGAGCTTCTTGACCAGGCATTCGTTGTCGCCCAGCAGTTTGTCGAATTGGGTCGGGATACCGGCCGCTTCGAGTTTCTGCATGATGAAGGCGTTGAACTTGTTGTTCACCATGCCTTTGCGGTCAAGCTGTTCGATGCGCTTGCCGTCGAACGCCGAGGTGTCGTTGCGAAACAGCAGGATCAGGCGGTTGGCGTCGTCGGTCTTGTACACCGACTTGGCTTTGCCGCGGTAGAGTTCTTCACGTTTTTCCATGATGGGCTCCGCTTTGAGTAAGGTGGGCTAGGCGATGTGTCGCCAGTCGAGCCCTGAATCTTGATCGGCCAGTTGCAGCCAGTCCGGGTCGCACCCTAGAGTGTCGACAAAACATTGCCGGGCAAGCGTCGGCAGGTTGTTCTTGCTGCTGAGGTGAGCCAGGACCAGGTGTTGCAGGTCTTGCCAGCCCAACTCATACACCAGGTATGCGGCCTGGTGGTTGTTCAAATGTCCCAGCTCGCCGCCCACCCGCTGCTTGAGAAAGTAAGGGTAATGACCGCGTGCCAGCAGGTCTCGGCAGTGGTTGGACTCGATCATCAAGGCATCGAGATCCCGGTAACCCTCCAGCACCTTGGCGCAATAAGAACCCAGATCGGTGAGCACACCGAAGCGCCGCTCACCGTCACTGAATACATATTGCGTCGGCTCCTGGGCATCATGAGCAACCGCAACAACATTGATGCTCAGGGCGCCAATTTGCAGTTGCTCACCACCGGCCAGGAAGCCAGCAGGCTCAATGGGTTTGCGCATCCCGCGCAACGTGCCGCGACTCAAGTACACCGGTAAATTGTAGCGCCGAGACAGCAAACCCACGCCATGCACATGGTCGGCATGTTCGTGGGTTACCAGAATCGCGCTCAGTTGCGTGGGGTGAACCCCCAGGCGCAACAGGCGCCGCTCGGTTTCGCGCAGGGAGAAACCACAATCGACCAGCACGTACGTGTCATCATGGGCGACCAGCGTACCGTTCCCTTGGCTACCGCTGCCGAGAACGGCAAAACGCATGGGATCAGCCCAGGTTGTCTTGAATCACGCCCAACACTTTGCGCGCTGTTTCAGCTGGCGCGACGGTGTTGATGTTCTTCTCGACGGTGACTTGCACGCTTTCGCCCACCTTGCTCAAACGAACCTGGTAACGCTCGGCACGGGTTTCGATCTCTTCCTTGGTCGGCGCGCTGCCGAACAATTTGCCGAAGAAACCTGGCTCGTCGTCTTTCTTCTCGGCCTTTTCAGCCACGTTGATGTAGTACAGGCCCAGGCTGCGGTTGATGTCTTCAACGCGCCAAGGGCCCTGCTCCAACGCGCGGCCAACACTGGCCCAGGCGCGGTCGAGGTCTTCACCCAGGTTCAGCACGACGTTGCCGCTGCCGTCTTCGGTGAGGCTGACGCGGCTAGGGGTGTCGTAATCACGGGCGGCGAGCAGGGAAACGGAACCGCCCTTCTCGGAGATACGGCTCATGCTGGCCAGCATCTCGTCGACCAGCGCGGCGTCCACGCCGGTGTTGACCGAGCGCGGGGTGAAATCGACGTTGGCCGTGCTGCCGGCAGGCCGTTCGGCACTGACTACATAGACTTCGCTGGTGTTGCGCTGCACGCCAGGCTCGATGCGCACACGCACACGGGCTTCGCTGTCGGCGGCTACACCGCCCGCCAGCAGGCGCTGGGCCATGTTGGCAGACAGCTCACGACCTTGCTGCCACGCGGTGGTGAACTCACCGGTTTGCGGGCGCTGCTGGTCAAGGCGGAAACCGTTGTCCTGGAAGAACTGCACCGCCACCGGCCAGACTTCGGCAGGTGGACGCTGAGCCACGATCCAGCGGTTATCGCCGCTTTTTTGCAGGCTGTAGTCGCTGGCATCGGCCACGGCCATGATCGGCTGTGGGCGCGGCACTACGTACTCACCCTTGACCGTGTCGTCGGCGACGTTGCGTGGGATCGGCAGCAACGGGTCAAGGCGCTTGGCGACATTGACATCAGGCGGCAGTTGCATCGGTTTGGTTGCTTGCGCTTCCAGGTAATCGCTGCCGCGGTCACGGAAGTAGCCTTCCGGGCCCCATACCCAACCGCAGCCACTGGTGCTGGAGATAATCAAGGCAAGTGCGGAAAGTCCGGCCAATCGCTTCATGCGTAGTGCTTCCTCAATTAAACCAGGACGCCGGACTGGCGCAGGGCCTGTCGCAGCGGTTCGTGACAGGCTTCGCTGAGGCGGGTGAGCGGCAGACGGATACCGTCCGGCATCAGGCCCATCTCAAACAGTGCCCACTTCACGGGAATAGGATTGGATTCGATAAACAGTGTCTTGTTGAGCGGCATCAGCTTCTCGTGGATCGCACGAGCGGTGGCTGCATCGCCGGCAATGGCGGCGGCACACATATCGCTCATGGCGCGCGGGGCCACGTTGGCAGTCACGGAGATGTTGCCCTTGCCACCCAGCAGGATCAGCTCGACAGCGGTGGCGTCGTCACCGGAATACACCAGGAAGTCGTTGCTCACGCCGGCCAGGATGTCCTTGGCGCGCTGCAGGTCGCCGGTGGCTTCCTTGATGCCGATGATGTTCGGCACGGTGGACAGGCGGATCACGGTCTCGGCCTTCATGTCGCACGCGGTGCGGCCCGGCACATTGTAGAGGATCTGCGGGATCTGCACGGCTTCGGCAATGGCTTTGAAGTGCTGGTACAAGCCTTCCTGGGTCGGCTTGTTGTAGTACGGGGTTACCAGCAGGCAAGCGTCGGCGCCGGCCTTCTTGGCGTTCTTGGTCAGCTCGATCGCTTCACGCGTCGAGTTGGCGCCCGTACCGGCGATCACGGCAATGCGACCCGCCACGCGCTTGACCACGAACTCGATCACCTGGATGTGTTCTTCCACATCGAGGGTGGCCGATTCACCTGTGGTGCCGACCGCCACAATGGCGTTGGTGCCCTCTTGCAGGTGGAAGTCCACCAGTTTGCCCAGGCTGTCCCAGTCGAGACGACCTTGTGCATCCATGGGTGTGACCAGTGCCACCATACTGCCCGCAATCATGCAACCGCTCCTGCCGGAAAAAGAGAGCCGTAATGGTACTGGCGCCAAGATGCTTGTACAAGCGAAGTACCGCGTGAGGATGCGTTCTGGCGCAACTAAACGTCGGGCAATGCCATCATTGGGCCAAAGCACCGCCCGAAGCCGGCTGATCACGCAATGAAAACGCCACCTCCTAGCCCTTGGCGACGCTTTTCGCTACCCTTGATCCTTTGATCGATACCGCCCACACGGCATCGACCGCTCATCGCTTTAGGAAGGCTGCATGTCCACCCCCACAGTTCGCGAACAATTCCTTGTTATCAGTGCCCTCGGCGCCAACCCCATGGAGCTGACCAACGTGCTGTGCCGCGCCAGCCATGAGAACCGCTGCGCCGTCGTGACCTCCCGCCTCACCCGCCATGGCGAGTGCAGTGCGCTGGTCCTGCAGATTTCTGGCTCCTGGGATGCCTTGGCGCGCCTGGAAACCGGCCTGCCGGGCCTGGCCAAGAAGCATGACTTCACCGTCAACGTGGTACGCAGCGCCGCCCTGGAAAACCGCCCCCAGGCCCTGCCGTACGTAGCGTATGTCAGCTCGGCCTACCGCTCGGACATCGTCAACGAGCTGTGCCAGTTCTTTATCGACCATAACGTCGAACTGGAAAACCTGACCTGTGACACCTACCAGGCGCCACAAACCGGCGGCACCATGCTCAATGCCACCTTTACCGTGACTCTGCCGGCCGGCGTACAGATCAGTTGGCTGCGCGACCAGTTCCTGGATTTCGCCGATGCCCTGAACCTCGACGCCTTGATTGAGCCATGGCGCCCACAGAACCCAATGTAAGGAAGTACTTCTCTATGCCGGTAGCCATCGACACACCCGTGGCCGATTTCGAGGCCCAGGCCACCAGCGGCCAGACCTTCAGCCTCGCAGCCCTAAAGGGCAAGCAAGTGGTGATCTACTTTTACCCGAAAGACAGCACCCCTGGCTGCACCACCGAAGGCCAGGGTTTTCGTGACCAGTACGCCGCGTTCAAGGCCGCCAATACCGAAGTGTTCGGCGTGTCGCGTGACAGCGTGAAGTCCCACGAGAACTTCAAGGGCAAACAAGCATTTCCTTTCGAGCTGATCAGCGATAAAGACGAAGCGGTCTGCCAGCTGTTTGATGTGATCAAGTTGAAGAAGCTGTACGGCAAGGAATACCTGGGCGTGGATCGCAGCACCTTCCTGATCGACGGCCAAGGCGTGCTGCGCCAGGAATGGCGCGGCGTGAAAGTGCCGGGGCATGTTGATGCCGTGCTGGCGGCAGCGCAGGCGCTGAACAAGGCTTGATCTTGCCTCGATAAGCATAGACTTTGTGGGCTGTAGCAGCACACGGTAACCACGATGCGAAGCGAGTAGCTCTTGATCTTGATCTGCTTGTGATCTTGATCTCAAGCGCCCCG
>NZ_LYSO01000095.1:0-23822 GCF_001728935.1 Pseudomonas sp. AP42 | reverse complement strand
CGGGGCGCTTAAGATCAAGATCAAAAGCAGATCAAGAGCGACTCGCTTCGCATCGTGGTTACCGTCCGCTGCTACAGTCCACTCAGTTGTGTAGATACCTATGCCGTTATGGGCAAGTGTGGATATGCTGACGGCTCTCCAACAATGATTGCCAGGACGCGACCATGACTGCCTTGACCCTTGCTGCGGCGCAAACCGTTTCCATCCCGGGCGATGTCGCTGCCAATATCCAGCGGCACCTGGCGTTGATGCGGGTCGCGGCTGAACAGGGCGTGCAATGCCTGGTGTTTCCAGAACTGTCACTGACCGGCTACGAGCCGTTCCTGGCGGCCGACTTGGCCATCGCCCCGCAAGACGCCGTATTGGCGCCGTTGCGTGAGCTGGCGCGGGAGCTGCGGTTGACGGCCGTGGTGGGCATGCCGGTGCGGTTGGCGCCACAAGCAGGCGTGCTGATCGGCGCGTTGGTGCTGGGGGCGGACGGCTCAGTCGGCGTCTACACCAAGCAGCACTTGCACCCCGGTGAGGAGCTGGCATTTGCTGCGGGGCAGGGCGGTGAGGTCTTGGCATTCGGAGATGACCGCATAGCATTGGCGGTGTGCGCGGACTTTTCCCAGGCCAGCCATCCACGTCAAGCGGCGGCAGCGGGCGCCACGGTGTATGCCGCCGGCGTACTGATCAGCGAGGGTGGCTACGCGGCAGACAGTGCTTTGCTTGAAGGCTATGCGGCCGAGCATGGCCTGTTGGTGCTGATGGCTAACCATGGTGGCCCGTCCGGAGGCTGGGCTTGTGCGGGCCGCAGTGCAATTTGGACCGCCGATGGCAACTTGCTTGTTGCCGCCCCCGGTGTCGGCGACGCGCTGGTGATCGCCCGTCGCGAGAACGGGCAGTGGACCGGCCAGGTGGTAGCTCTCTGAATGAGGTTTCATTTGCGCCGGGCCACTGAGCAAGACTTGCCGTTTGCCCGCACCTTGACCCATGAAGCCATGAGCCATTATTACCGTCAGAACGGCTTGTTGTGGTCCAACGACGGCTTCGACGTGGCCTGGGCGGGCCGCGAGAACTGGCTGATCTGCAACGATGACGGCGTGATGGGCTTTATCAGCCTGAGCCGCGACGGCAAGGCCCTGTATATCCGCGAACTGCACCTGCTGGAGTGCTGCCGCAAGCAGGGTGCGGGCAGTTGGGTGCTCGAGCAAATGGTGCTTAAGGCACGCGTCGAGGGCCTGGGCTTTCTACGGTTGACGGTGTTCAAGACCAACCCGGCAAGAAGGCTGTATCAGCGCCTGGGGTTGAGCATTGTCGGTGAAGAGGATGGCTTCTGGCGGATGGAGCGTGAGTGTCGCGCACTCACATCGGACTAAAACAGGCACGTCCTACAAATAAGCGCATACTGCTGTCAGCTAGTGCTTTGTTCATCGTGGGATTGAGCTTCAGGCTCATCCACGATAACGCCCTCTTTCATGCCCAGAAGTACCGCCACTTTATGGGCTTCTCCACGTCGTCCTTTTTTTCGCCCGGCGAGCACTTGATAAGTGGTTGCCGGGTCTACGCCATGCTCCCGGGCGAACGCTTGAACTGACTTTCCTTGATGTTCCAGCCAGGCCTTGGCTTGTGCAGCAGTACGGATTCCGGGCATAGTTCAAAACCGTTCAAGTTTGTTTAACGAAGTGATGGTGTGACACCTCTTGGGGTGTGCCAATTTAGGATCATACATCCAAATGAGTGGAATCGGTTCGCGCTTAAGGCAAGAAAGAGAGCGACTTGGCCTGTCGCAGAAAGTTTTTGGAGAAATTGGAGGCGTTGAAGCGAACGCCCAAGGCAAATATGAAAGCGGTGGTCGTGCACCCAAGGCCGACTATTTGTCTCGCGTCGCCGAAAAAGGTGTGGATATCCTGTACGTGTTGACCGGCAGCCCAACGCCGATCCAGTTGGATAACCTGAGCGAGATCGAAGAAAAAGTGCTGGGCAATTACCGAGCGATGTTCAAGGAAGACCAGGATGCAATCCGTCGCTTGACCAGCACCTTGGCCGAGCATTCCGGCGTGGTGAACGGAAAAGCCAAGCCGCACCCCCAGGAATCCTGACCTTTAACCCAGGAAACAGGGCTGTTCGTCACCCGGCGAACAGCCCCAACGCGTTGAATCTCTATATATATGACACTTGCAACTAGGTCTGCGCCTTGGTTTTTTGCTAAGGTGTTCAGCAACCTATAAGACCATATCGCGAGGTGTCTGCTTGATTAGGGTGCTAGTAGTCGATGACCATGATCTCGTTCGTACAGGTATTACACGAATGCTGGCTGACATCGACGGCCTGCAAGTAGTCGGCCAGGCGGAGTCGGGGGAGGAATCCCTGATCAAGGCCCGAGAGTTGAAGCCCGATGTGGTGCTGATGGACGTCAAGATGCCTGGGATTGGCGGTCTTGGTGCCACGACCAAGCTATTGCGCAGCCACCCGGACATCAAGGTCGTGGTCGTAACGGTGTGTGAGGAAGACCCGTTCCCCACCCGTTTGCTGCAAGCCGGTGCCGCCGGCTACCTCACCAAGGGCGCAGGCTTGGCCGAGATGGTGCAAGCCATTCGCCTGGTTTTTGCCGGCCAGCGTTACATCAGCCCGCAAATTGCCCAGCAATTGGCCATCAAATCGTTCCAGCCCACCAGCGATTCGCCGTTTGATGCGCTGTCGGAGCGGGAAATCCAGATCGCCCTGATGATCGTCGGTTGCCAGAAGGTGCAGACCATCTCTGACAAGCTGTGCCTGTCGCCCAAGACCGTCAATACCTACCGTTATCGTATCTTCGAGAAGCTCGCCATCAGCAGTGATGTTGAATTGACCCTGCTCGCGGTGCGCCACGGCATGGTGGACGCCAGCGCCTGACATGACCACACCGTTTGATCCCAGTGCCTTTCTCTCCACCTGCAGTGGCCGCCCCGGCGTGTACCGCATGTTCGACAGCGAGGCGCGCCTGCTTTACGTGGGCAAAGCCAAGAACCTGAAGAGCCGTCTGGCGAGCTACTTTCGCAAGACCGGCCTTGCGCCGAAAACCGCCGCCCTGGTGGCGCGTATCGCTCAGGTCGAAACCACGATCACCGCCAATGAAACCGAGGCGCTGCTGCTTGAGCAGACGCTGATCAAGGAATGGCGGCCGCCTTACAACATCCTGCTGCGTGACGATAAATCCTACCCTTACGTATTTTTATCGGACGGCAACTTTCCGCGCCTGAGCATTCACCGCGGGGCAAAAAAGCAGAAGGGCAAGTACTTCGGGCCTTACCCCAGCGCCGGGGCGATTCGTGAAAGCCTGAGCCTGCTGCAAAAAACCTTTTTTGTGCGCCAGTGCGAAGACAGCTTCTACAAGAACCGCACACGGCCGTGCCTGCAATACCAGATCAAGCGCTGCAAGGCGCCCTGTGTGGGCCTGGTGGAACCTGCGGAGTACGCCGAGGATGTGCGGCACTCGGTGATGTTCCTGGAAGGGCGCAGCAATGCGCTCACCGATGAGCTCTCTGGAGCCATGGAGCAGGCCGCCAGCACCCTGGATTTCGAAAAGGCTGCCGAACTGCGCGACCAGATCTCCCTGCTGCGCCGTGTCCAGGACCAGCAAAGCATGGAAGGCGGCACCGGTGACGTCGACGTGATTGCCGCGTTCGTCAACCCGGGCGGTGCCTGTGTGCACTTGATCAGCGTGCGTGGTGGGCGGGTGCTGGGGAGCAAGAACTTCTTCCCGCAGACCGGTATCGACGAAGACGTGGCAGAGGTCATGGCTGCGTTCCTTGGCCACTATTACGTCAGCAGCCCAGAGCGGGACCTGCCGTCGGAGCTGATCGTCAACGTGGTGCATGAAGACTTTCCCACCTTGATCGAAGCGATCCACGAGCTGCGCGGCCGCGAACTGGACATCAGCCACCGCGTACGCGGTACCCGTGCCCGCTGGCAGCAACTGGCCGTGACCAATGCCGAACAGGCCCTGGGTGCGCGCCTGGCGAACCGGCAGCACGTCGCTGCACGCTTCGACGCCCTGGCCGAGGTGCTCAACCTGGACGAGCCGCCCCAGCGCCTGGAGTGCTACGACATCAGCCACTCCAGCGGCGAGGCCACAGTGGCCTCGTGCGTGGTATTCGGGCCGGAAGGGCCGATCAAGGCCGACTACCGGCGCTACAACATCGAAGGCGTTACCGCCGGCGATGACTACGCCGCCATGCACCAGGCACTCACGCGGCGCTTCAGCAAGTTGAAGGACGGGGAGGGCAAGTTGCCCGATATCCTGCTGGTAGACGGCGGCAAGGGCCAGTTGTCCATGGCCCGTGACGTGCTCAACGAACTGGCGGTGCCCGACCTGATCCTGCTCGGCGTCGCCAAGGGCACCACGCGCAAGGCCGGTTTTGAAACGTTGTACTTGAATGATGCCGCCCATGAGTTCACTTTGAAGGGCGACTCACCCGCACTGCACTTGATTCAACAAATCCGCGACGAAGCGCACCGTTTCGCCATTACCGGCCACCGCGCCCGGCGTGGCAAAACCCGGCGAACCTCAACCCTGGAAGGGGTTGCGGGGGTAGGCCCGACGCGACGTCGCGACTTGCTTAAACATTTTGGTGGCTTGCAGGAGCTGTCCCGTGCCAGCATTGACGAGATAGCCAAAGCACCCGGTATCAGTAAAAAGCTCGCTGAGCTGATTTATGCAAACCTGCACAGCGAATAGAATGCCTTCTCACCTCGTAGCCAGTTGTGCCGATGAATATCCCTAATCTGATTACCGTTCTACGCGTCCTGCTTATCCCGATTTTCATTCTGTTGTTCTATTTGCCGTATGAATGGAGCTACGTTGCCTCCAGCTCGGTATTCGCCTTCGCAGCCGCCACCGACTGGCTCGACGGCTACCTGGCACGCCGCCTGGAACAGAGCACGCCCTTCGGCGCGTTCCTTGATCCCGTGGCCGACAAACTCATGGTCGCCGTTGCCCTGGTGCTGCTGGTGCAGGAACACGGCAACCTGTGGCTGACCCTGCCGGCCGCCGTCATCATCGGCCGCGAGATCGTCGTCTCGGCCCTGCGCGAGTGGATGGCCGAAATCGGCGCCCGCGCCCACGTCGCTGTCTCCAACATGGGCAAATGGAAAACCGCCGCGCAGATGCTCGCGCTGGTCATCCTGCTGGCCAACCCGTCGGACTTCACATTTTGGGTACTCACCGGCTACGCCTTGCTGCTCATCGCCGCCGGCCTGACCCTGTGGTCCATGCTGCAATACTTGCGCGCCGCCTGGCCTCATCTGCGAACCACGGTTGAAAAGAAATAAAACTTTTTTGAATCAAGGGGTTGACGGGTGCTGAGGATTCTATAGAATGCGCATCACCAAGCGGGAATAGCTCAGTTGGTAGAGCACGACCTTGCCAAGGTCGGGGTCGCGAGTTCGAGTCTCGTTTCCCGCTCCAAATTTTGATCCACAGACTTCTACTGGGGTCTGTAGGTCATTGAAAAAAGGAGCTTCGGCTCCTTTTTTCATTCCAGCGAGTGCCACGGAAATCCACCCACAGCTACCGTTTTTGAGTGACCAAATAAGGCACAAGAATACGGGTGGGTCGGCTACCGGATAGTTGCTGGGGCTGAGCGGGGACCATGACGAGCATAGGGCCTAAGTCATTACTTAGGAGTCTCGAAATGGCGCTCTCTGATCTGACCGTCCGGCAGGCGAAGACCACCGGAAAACGCTACACCCTCTCCGACAACGACTGCCTGGGCCTGATGGTCTCAGCCGCAGGCGGCAAGTCATGGCAATTCCGCTACTACTGGCTGGGCAAGCAAAAGCGCCTGTGCCTGGGCGGCTATCCTGCTCTCAGCCTGCGCGAGGCCCGGATCGAGCGAGACAAGGCCCAGGCCCTGCTCGCCAGGGGGATCGATCCTCAGGTCGAGCGCGACCAGAAACGGCACGCGGCCAAGCTGGCGGGCGAATACACCTTCAAGACCGTCTTCGATGCCTGGGTCGAGCATCGCCGCAAGGAACTCAAGGAAGGCCGTCAAAGCACGCTGTCGCAGATCCTGCGCATCTTCAACAAGGACGTGTTGCCCACCCTGGGAAGAATGTCGATCTACGACATTCGCCGCCCCCAACTCCTGGGCGTCTTGGCGGCGATCGAGAAACGCAAGGCGTTCACCACCGCCGAGAAGGTCCGCACCTGGTTCAACCAGTTGTTCCGCTATGCCCTGGTCATTGCCGAGGGGTTGGAAGTCAACCCGGCCGCCGACCTGGACGTGGTGGCAGAGCCCAAGCCCCCCGTAGCCCACAATCCCTACCTGCACCTGCCCGAGATGCCCGAGTTCCTCCAGAAGCTCCGGCTCTACAACCCCCGTGGCTGGCAGACCCAGCTTGGCGTCCGGCTGCTGTTCCTGACCGGGGTGCGCACCGGCGAACTGCGATTGGCCGAACCCGAACAGTTCGACCTCGACAGGGGCTTGTGGATCATCCCACCGCAGATCGTCAAGCAGCTCCAGGATGAAATGCGCAAGGCAGGGAAGCGGCCGCAGGATGTGCCCCCCTATATCGTGCCGCTATCCCTGCAGGCCATCGAGATCGTGCGCTATCTCCTGGGGGTGATGCGGCCGGCGCAGAAGTACTTGCTGTCACACCGCAGCGAACTCAAGAAGCGCATCAGCGAGAACACCCTCAACAAGGCCGTGCAGCTCATGGGCTATGAGGGGCGCCTGACCGGCCACGGCATCCGCGGCACTATCTCGACGGCGCTCAACGAGATTGGCTACCCGAAGATTTGGGTGGACGCGCAGCTTTCCCATTCCGACCCCAACAAGGTGAGTTCGTCCTACAACCACGCCAAGTACGTTGAGCCGCGCCGTCGGATGATGCAGGACTGGGCCGATCGGCTCGACCTGCTCGAACAGGGCGAAGTGGAAGCCGCGAGCGCGCATCTGACCATCCGTATCGACGGGGTGCCGGCGATGGCAGAAGTGGAGGAAGCGGTGGATGCGACCCTCGCGATGGCCGAGCCCACTCCTCCCGGCGTCCCGCCCGTCGTGGCCACGCCTATTGTCGTAACCCCGAGCAACGGCGGCATCACGTTCCAGCGGCTGTCTCAGGTACCGCCGCCTCCGACGCATGCCCCAGAGCCGGAAGTGTCCGCGATCCAGCGCGAGCGCGAGGAAATGCTGACCATCTACGAGTCTCCAAGCAGCTTGCCGGTCCCGCTGTTCGGCAAGCTGGCCGGAAAGTCCAAGGACCAGATCAACCGCGAACTGAAAGCGGGCAAGTTGCTGTCCATCAGTTTGGGCAATCGGGGGCAGCGTGTTCCCGATTGGCAACTGGTGCCGCTCAAGCACAAGCTGGCCCAGGTGCTCATGAACCAGTGCCCGCACGCGGATTCGTGGGATCTGTACCGCATGCTGACCCAGCCGCACCCTGACCTGGGGGACCGCGCGGCCATTGATGCGGTCACGCCGACCAACGTGCCGGCGATCATCCAGGTCATCATGGGCGACTACCAGCACTATGCGGATATGCCCGAGGCCATTGCCCCGTACCCCATCCCCGAGGATGTGCGGCAAAGCGTTCGTCGGCTGGTGGATAGCGCAGTAGTTCTAGACGGAGCATAGGGCTCTCAAACCTTGCAGGGGCCTTGCGGCCCCTGCATTACGCTTGCACCGCCTCCACGAGTTCGCTCAGCGTGCGCGGTGCGGGAGCGAAGAACACGGCGCCGGTGTGCGCCGTCGAGAAATCGAGCAGGCGGTCGTGCATGCCTGGCGGATCGCCGAGGAACATGCGCTCCAGCATCTTCTGCGTCACCCACAGATGCCTGGAGTAGCCGATGAAGTAGGTGCCATATTCGCCCTGGCCGGGGCGGCCGAAGGGCATGTTGTCGCGCAGGATGTCGTGCTCGGTGCCGTCGTCGTCCACGATCGTGGCGAGGGTCTTGTGCGATTTCTGGCCGCTCGTCGCGTCGGGCAATTCGACATTGCTGACGATCTCCCGGCCGATGATCCGCTCTTGCTCGTCCTTGGCGAGCCGAGCCCACGGCTGCATTTGGTGCAGATACTTCTGCACCACCAAGTAGCTGCCGCCGGCGAACGCCTGATCTTCACTGCCGACCAGCGTCGAGGCGCCGATGTCGTGCCCGGTCGGGTTGGCCGTGCCATCGACAAAGCCAAGCAGGTCGCGGGAGTCGAAGTAGCGAAAACCGACCACCTCGTCGGCCACCGTCACGCTGCTGCCCAGTTGGTCCAGCAGCAGGCGCTCGAATTCAAAACAGAGGTCCTCGCGTTCGGCACGGATGTGAAAGAACAGGTCGCCGGGCGTGGCAGGCGCGGTGTGCTTGGCACCCTCGATGGGCACGAAGGGCCGTAGTTCCTTCGGGCGCTTCCCGGTCTGGAAACGGTCCCATAGCGCCGATCCCAGTGCAGTGATGCACGACAGCCGGCCGTTGAGATCGCGGAAGCCCACCGTTTTGATCAGGTCGTCCAGCCCGTCCAAGACGCCGGCGACCGCCTGAAGGGCCTCGTGGCCCTCGGCGACTGTCAACGTGAGAAACACCGCCGCGCGCGACAGCGGCGCATCGATGCTTTGCGAGTCAATTGGTACTCGATCCCAACCACTTCCAACCATTCGTGCCTCCAAAGACCATGTTAATTCATCATATTGCCAGAGATGGAAGCGCTATCACTGGCGCGCTAACAGGCGCGTGCCGCTGCAATTACCCGCACGCAGCCTCGGCGAGAGCGGGCTATGGGGTATTCGAGCAAGCCGCCCTGTCCCTGGCAACCAACATTGCCCTGTGCTCGAACCGCTCAGAAACAACATTGGCTCGTCCGTGGGGCCGCTGCAGATATGTCACGATCTCGTAGGGGCCGTCTGAAAGCGGTCGCATAGTGATCCCCCACGCATGGGCACGCTCAATGCGCGATTGCGCGGAGAGCCCCACTCCGTAGCCAGCGGTCACCCAAAGCGCCATCATCTCGAACGAAGTCACGTGCTGAATGCTCTGCTGGCTCAACGGAAGAAAGGACAGTCGCTGATCCAGCAGTAGGCAAGCCTCCGCCGGCCAGCGAAACACCGGATAGTCCAGAAGCTCGGCAAGCGTGATCTTCGCCTGGGCAACTAAGGGGGACCCCAGCGGCACTGCAACAGCCACGTTCTCCACCCAGAGCGGTTGGCTTTTCACGGCCGGAGCACCAGCGTTCCGAAGCGTCATTCCAGCGTCGTAGCGGCCTTCCTCAAGGCCCGTCAACAGATCATCGGCTGAGGTCTCAAAGAACGTGATGGTGACTTCTGGTTCCTCCGCGCGCTGTAGGGCAAGAAGCGTTGTGAGGCAAGAGGATGGCACTCCGGGCGCGATAGCAAGCCTGAAATGGGAAAACTGGCTGGTGGCGTCATGCATGAGGGCCCCCAATAAGCGATCTGTCCAGAAAGGCAAACCAGCGTTGCAGGAAAGAGTGAAGTTTAACGTCGTTATCTTTAACGTGGTTAATTGTGGCAGATTGTTTGACGCTTCTGCTAATGCAGAAATCAACAATTCAGCCAGGCCGTCCTTCTGGCACATCGACGTATGAATCCGAGTCGGCGTTAGCCTTCGGACAGGCCGTGCGCGCTGCGCGCGTCGCTCAAGGAGTCGCGCAAGACGAGTTCGCATCTCGGGCAAGCATTTCGCGTTCTCACATGGGTAAGATCGAGCGTGGTGAGCACGTGCCCACGCTTCCGCTCATACTGAAAATTTCTACGGCACTTGGAATAAGCGCGGCTGACCTGATGACGGCGACCGAACGCAATCTGCGTGCCGACACTGATCCCTGAGTGTCTAGCCTGCCAGGCTCCGTCAACCGTCCGAAGAGTCGCGAAGGCGAACGATAAATCGCTCCACCGAAGCCGATAAATTGCCGCCGTCGGGCCGAAGCAGGTAGGTGGTGATCACGGCAGAATCCATCGCCAAGGGGCGGATCACCACATCCGGCCGTTGGGAGATGGGAATCTTGGTCGCCGTCATGAAGCCGATGCCGTAGCCGGCGCCGACCAACGTGAGCATCATGTCCAGCGAGGACACTTCCTCGACAACATTCAGCTTGTGCTCCAACGTGTTGAGCAGCCGCTTGAGTTCGCGGCAATAGCCCTCGCATACCTGCGGGTCGCACAGGACAAGTGGATGGCCTTGAAGTTCTTGAAGTGGCACCTCCTTGTAGGTGAGCAATGAGTGACGAGCTGGCACCGCAATCACCAGCGGGTCGTGCCAGATTGGTTCGGCAGCGATACCGTCGCCGACATCGCCCGTGTGCGCGAACCCGATCATGAAGTCGCCCGAACGCAAGCCACGCACTTGCTCTGCCAGAAGCACTTCTGACAAGCGTATTTCGATCTCCGGCTCCTCGGCGCGGCAACGAGCCAGAAATGCCGACAGCCGTGGATCGATAGCCCCATCTGATACAGCGATGCGCAGGCTACCGCGCAAGCCCGATGCCACAGCCTTGGCATTTTCACGAGCCTGTTCCAGCACTGTGAATAGACGGCGAACATCTTGCAAGAAGACCGCGCCCGCCGCCGTTAGAACTGTTCCTCGTCGGTTTCGGTCGAAGAGCACTACGCCCAACTCGTCCTCAAGTTCCTTGATGGCTCGTGATAGCGGTGGTTGTTCGATATGCAGGCGCTCAGCCGCCCGCGTGAAATGTAGCTCCTCAGCAAGAACTACGAAGCAGCGAAGATGGCGCAGCTCCATAGGCCACCCTCCCGTTCCGACTTATCCAACACTGTGCTATCTCCCTATAGAAGTGACTGCCATTCTGGCGGCGGCGAGTTCGGCCACATCATTGGAAACTTCTGGCTGAATGAGCCAGGGCTGGGTTGACCGTGCGATGGCCCGAGGCAGGCACAACACCAGGCGAGCCTGATCAAGTCCGTGGGGTGATAAGGATCAGACGAAGGCTATCTCCAGCCACGCACGTCAATGGATGCCGTGCATCGTCCCCGTCTGACCCTTGGCCGATTGCGAACCAAGCGCTTGAACACGCTTGCGGTTGATCATCACCTGCGGATTGCTGAGGCTCTGCTCCTGGTCCGAGCCAAGGCAAGTACCCTGGGGCAGACGGCAAATGCCGGCGAAAATATTCGCCGGCTCCAGTTGCTGCCCGGAGACTGGCGGGACCAGAATGCCTCTCACCAGAAAGTGTGAGACATCCTGATGCTTAGCCCGCGCCGGATGCTTAATGCCGCACTGAACCATGCGGGTCGATGACGTACTTGTATGCAGAACCCGCGTCGAACTCTTTGTACGCGGCGGGCGCGTCTTCGAGCTTGATGAACTTAGTGTTCATCATCGGCGAAAGGTAAGGCATGCGATCGTTCAGTATCGCCCGCATTAACGCGTGGTTGTAGTTGGCCGTCGGAGATTGACCAGCCGACATTCGCGGCGACTTGATCCAGGCGTTGGACCATTCCAGATCCATATGGCCTTTCTTGGCTTTCGGGTCTTTCGAGATCGGGTTTGCGCAGTACACACCGACCGTACTGGTCATTCCGCCGAAGCGGACATATTTGAGCATTGCGTTGGTAACAGCGCTCTCCACGATCTTGTCAGCCTCCGCGCCAAACCCGCGGCAGTCCACACCAACATAGTCGATGACGCGATCCACCTCCCTGTGCCCGGTAATGCGTTCGAGATGCTCCTCGATCGGCACGCCGTCGGAAAGGTTGATGGTTTCCACGCCGTGTGGCTTGAGAAGGTCCAGCCGCTCTTGAATGTAATCGGCAACGATGATGGCGCCTGCACCCAGAAGTCTGGCGCAGGCGGCACCCGCTCTGCCGACCGGCCCGGCACCGAAGATCAGGATGTTTTCGCCGACGACGTAGGCCGGCGCGGCTGGCCAGTCTGGGCCAGCGAACCCATGGAAAGCTGTGGGTAATACGTCAGAGAGAAGGGTCAGGTCGCGGATTTTTTCCATGGCGGCATCCTTGTCAGAGAAGCGAAGGAGATTGAAATCCGCATACGGTACGAAGAGATAATCACCTTGCCCCCCCGTCCAGCCACCGAGGTTGAACCCGTAGGCTCCGCAGTCGATTTCGGGGTTGGTGTTCTCGCATACATCGGAGCGCATATGCTTGCAGTTGTAGCAACGCCCACACCCCACATTGAAGGGAACGGAAACGATGTCGCCCTTCTTCACGACTTCGACGTCTGATCCCACTTCGATCACTTCGCCGGTCATTTCATGGCCCATGGTCATTCCCTTGGGAACAGCAAACGAACCGCGATAAATGTGAAGGTCGCTGCCACAGATATTTGTGGTAACTATTTTGAGGATAGCGCCATGGGGTGCGCTTTTCCCTTGAGGGGTTATCAGCTCTGGAAATTTGAAGGTGTTGACCTTCATTTCCAAGGGCTTCTCGAAAGTCACGATTCGGTTACCGGTCGGAGTCATTTCGTCACCTCTGTGCGTTAATGTTTCCATCTTCTAAATCGAAGTGGGAAACGAAATTTACCGCTGTCAAGAAGAACGATCGTGGTATTGCCTAGCCGTTGGCCGCGTCTCCTTCTGCGGTCTTGACAGCATCGGATCAAGCTCAGAAGTGGTCAAACTGGAATAATCTATGTGCAGATAGGCACGATCTATCTACGCGGGATCGTCGAGCCGTGCTCGTCTCCTAGCCGGGAGAGGGCAACGATCATCGCTACATCGCGCCTCCTAGCTTGATCTAGGAACAGTCAGCTCGACCCAGCGAGACATGAGGAGGCCGCATGCAGCAGGTACTCCTGCCCCCCCGAGTTGCCCCTGGACCTAGTGGCCTTCGATGGGTTGCTCAGCACGTGGCGCCTGTTAGCGGCGCACACGGCATGCCTGCAATCTTCGCCTGGTTGAAGCAATACAGAGTTGCTCTTCAAGACTCGCTATTTCAGGGGGCTTTGAGATGAGTCTGCTTTGGGCTGGAACCGACGATGGATCGATATAACGGATTGAAGAGTGGCGGCGAGTTCGGGGGTGTGCACCATTTCGAGCAATGCACGCGATGACGGTGCCTCGAACGCATTTTTCCCAGCAACGAATCCGACATTTGAGTGCGACATTGGTCCATTGATTGCGATTGCGTGGAGATTTGGAATGTGCGCGAGTTGGCCGGCGAGAGATTGCGGAAGAACTGCCGAATATTTTCCTGTCGCCACGTGTGCCGATAGCACGTCAATTGAATCAGTGCGAATAGTCTGCGCGGTACATTGCATCAGCCTATCTTGAATGGGTTCAGGTACTGCCGAGTTCAGCACGCAGAGTTGTCTATTGAGAACATGGTCCCACGTTGTGCTTCGGGGTTGCTGTGTTCTCGCGGCGTGAAAAAGGAAAATGCGTTCACGGTACAGAAGGTGAGTATCGAAGTCTTCCCCTGGGATATCCTCCAAATGCATGAGTGCGATATCCAAATTGTTTTCTCGAATCGCCTGTAGCAGGGAAGAAGCGCCGGAAACCAGAACTGATTGTTGAAGTAAGGGTGTTTTTTCAGCAAGGGCGATGCTTAATGTGGGCGCTACACCGGCAGTTCCTGGGAGTATCCCTAGCCGGAATTGCCCCTCTATACCTCGCCGTAGTGCGGAGAGTTCTCGCTCCAGCCCTTTGCAGTCGTCATACATCTGCTGAGCCCAAGACAGTACGCGCATCCCTTCAGAAGTGAGGCCGTCATAGCGTCGGCCATGACGCACGATCTCGACACCCATGTCTTCCTCCAATTGCTTAATGCCCGCGGAGAGTGTCGGCTGAGAAACATTGCAGCTTTTGGCCGCGTTGCCAAAATGGCCTTCACGGTGCAAAGCAAGCAAGTATTCAAAGTTTCTTACGATCATATATTTTCTTCTGATAAAGTTGATTGGATTTTATACTTTCACGAAAAACCCTGCGCACGCTTCGATCCGCGTCCAACCTTGGGCACGTAGCTGGCACGCATGAAAGGCTGCCGCGCGCAGTGTCCATACAGTAGGTTCGACTCGTCATCGACGGTCAGCACCACAACGCACGGGACAGCCAATAGCGCGAACACAGGTGCTTTGCGCTGTGGGCGAGTCGTCCTCATGTAGCTTAGCAGTTGGCGCGTTCTGGAAGGGAGTAAGCGTGAGTGGTGAGGCACGCAACCGCAAAAGGCGGTGCTAAGCTCTTGAGCTGTTCGGGTCGTGGCCGTTGAAGCGGCGAGAGAATGGAGCCTGCCATGGCCGTTGTGGCGCAGCTAGTACACCATGCCCCCAGCGTTTCCTTAGCTGCGATTGACGGGCATGCCTGGCGGTAGCTCAATAACAGCCATTTATGGATGAAGGAACGAGGGGAATAAGGCAGATGAAGATATTCACGATTGGATTCACTAAGACCTCCGCGCGGTCCTTCTTCACCAAGTTAAGTGCTTCTGGTGCCAAGCGCCTTGTCGATGTTCGCCTGAATAATGTTTCGCAATTGGCCGGATTCGCTAAACGCGAGGATCTTCGATATTTTTCCGAGGCGTTGTGTGGGATGGAATATGAACATCTACCAGCACTTGCTCCAACCAAAGACATGTTCGAGGAATATAAAATAAAAGGGGGAGATTGGGATATCTACGCCAGTAAATTTCTGGATTTAATGTCGTCCCGAAAGATTGAGTCAATCGATAAAGAAAAGATTGATAACAGTTGCCTGCTTTGCAGCGAAGACAAGCCCCATCACTGCCATCGGAGGCTAGTGGCCGAGTACCTTGCAGGCAAATGGCCGAATGTTGAGATCGTGCATCTTTAGAGGGGCGACGTAGCTCCCAATGTCATCAACTTAAGCCCCCAGCCCTGGCCGGGGCAAGAAATCCCGGGGCTTGGACGCGCGGTTGCAGCAGTGCCTTCACTGGTTTTGCTCCCCAGTTCAGCGCATGTGCGACCCAGACGCCAGCTTAATGGATGCCGGTTCGCCTCGGCGGGCGGGATTTCTCGTTTTCCGGGCGAGCGCGTGCCGGCCGCTGTCTGGCCAGCTTTTTTGCGGTGCAGTTCGGGTGCTGCTTGTTCTTAGCGCGTCGGTTTGTAGCCCTCGCAGCCGCGACTGGCCAGGCGCATACGCTGGCGCGGGAAGCTGCGGCCCGGGCGCACAGCGCTGAGGCTGTTGGCCATCAACTCCATCACGTTGGCCAGCCCCTGCACACCGGGGCGTACCAGCAGGTCGACCAGGGTGTTCTTGAGGCGTGACACCCCTTGGGTGAAGTTGACCTTCCAGCGCAGCTTGCGGCCTTTGTGGCGCTGCTCGATGACCGGTTGCAGCAGATGTTGCATCAGCAGCGCTAGGTTTTTCAGCAGTTGCCCGGCATGAAAGTCCTGCTTCACGGCCGTCACGCTACGGCCGCTAAAGTTGTCGAGGCAGAGGGTCTGCTTGAGGCGGCGGTAGTCCGTTTCGATGCCCCAGCGGCGGTGGTAAAGATCCGCGAACACCTCGGCCGGGAAGGCCTGTCGATCCAGCAGGGAGGTCAGCAGCACTTCGCTTTCACCGCTGGCTAGCTCGACCCGGATCAGGCGCAATTCGACCCGGCCCGCGGGATCGACGCCGGCCTCGGTACAGAACAGGCGCGCCTCGGGATGACTGGCAGAGAAGAACTGCGTGTCTTCTGTCTGCCCCGAGCGGAGAAACTGTTTGACCTGCGCGTTGTAGCCACACGGCAGGCGCATCAGGAAATGTCGCCGGTGCTGCTCGAACAGCGCAAACAGCCAGTGTCCGGGGTAGCCGCGATCAAACAACGTCAGGCTGTCAGCGGGCAGATGCTCGAGGTGCAGATGGGCGCAATCGCGCTCGCCGACTGCGGATGGCACGATCAGGCTGTGTAGCGTCTGGCCGTCGGCGACGTCGTAGAGCATGGACAGACGGGCAACGGGAAACTCGCTATGGCAGCCGAAAAAGCGCGTCATGACCGACTCCAGCGGTAAATGGACGGTCGAGCCGTCCACGGCGAGTACCCGTAACCCGCGCCACGTCTGGCGCAGCCCGAGGCTGTCGAGCTGTTGCTGAAGGGTTTGGTTGAGGCTCTCGAAGACCTCGGGCTTGAGCTTGCCGCGCGCCTTGCTGAAGGCCTGCGCGGTGACCACCTGGGTCTCGGCCGAGGCCTGGTTGAGCACGCGATAGAACTGATCGAGCTCGGTTTGCAGGGCGGTGCGTGGCTGATTGAGCAAAAACAGGACGAGGTTCTTGAAGGTCAGTTGGCGTCGGCGGGTAAAGTCGTGAGGGCGCTGGCGGTGGGTATCGATGAAGTCGGGACAATCGAGCTGACTGGTTATTTTTTGTACAATTTTCAAGCCAGGGTTTGCTGGGCGGTGTCAAACGGTGTGGAATGAGGGGCCAAAAGGGTTTCTCCTATGCGCTGAATTTAGCGCTAATTATATGATATTTATAGGAAAAATTCCTTAAGTTGATGACATTGACGTAGCTCCACGTTTCCAACGCCTCGTCTGGAGGGCTGAGAGAGACAAAGGCGCGTATCGGCGGGAGCCGGCGCCACACATTGGGCGTACAGAGCAACCTCGCCCGCCACGGCTCGATGTCAGCGCTCAACGAGGCGAGTGGCTCCAGGTGCATTGGCAGACGGGCCGCTGGCTGACGTCGTGGCGATCGGCGGATATGCACTGGGAAGCCCGCCCATGTGCTGGGCTATCATGTTGGCGACGCCTACGCCCAGGTGGGGCGCGGCAGGATCGCCGTCATTTACACCCCAGTTTGGTACTGCTATAGGTCTTCTGGAATAGCCGATACATCAGGACAAATTGAAGTAGCTCAATTAGGAGATATCTAATGTCAACCGGTATGTTTATTCTGCACTCCAACTATACGCCGGCGGGGGACCAGCCAGAGGCGATAGCGCGCCTGCTGTCGGACATAGAAGAAGGTGCGACGCACCAGACGCTGAAAGGTATCACCGGCTCAGGTAAGACCTTCACCATGGCCAATGTGATTCATCGTCTGAAGCGGCCTACGTTGATCTTGGCTCCTAACAAGACGTTGACCGCGCAGCTTTATGGTGAAATGAAGCACTTCTTTCCTGAGAACGCGGTCGAGTACTTCGTTTCCTACTACGATTATTTTCAGCCCGAAATCTATATGCCGGGCACCGATCGTTTCATTCCAAAGGACTCGGCCATCAATGACCACCTTGAGCGCCTGCGCCTGTCCACGACCAAATCCTTGATTGAGCGTCGTGACGTGATCGTCGTCGCTTCGGTGTCTTCAATCTACGGCCTGGGTGATCCAGATGCATACCGAGCGCTACAGATCGCTCTGTCCCCTGGGGTCAAACTAAACCAGAGAGAGCTAATTCGTCGCTTGGCTTTGCTGCAATATGATCGCACGGAGCGCACTCTCAAGCGTGCAACGTTCCGCGTCCAAGGTGATGTGATTGACATTTTCCCCGCTGATTCCGAGTACAGGGCGGTTCGGGTGGAACTGTTGGATGACACTGTTGCGTCTGTCCAATGGATGGACCCTGTTACCGGCAAGACGTTGGGAGAGATAGACCATTATTTGGTTTCGCCAAAAACGCTTTTCGCGCCGCCCACGAACAAAATAGATTCTGCATCCAAAAAGATACTCGCTGATATGGAAGAGCGGGTTGCCGAGCTGAACAGGAATAATCGCTTGGTCGAGGCAATCAGGCTGTACGAGCGGATCACGCATGACGTGGAAATGATGCGCGAGGTCGGCTATTGCTCGGGGATGGAGAATTATTCCTGCTACTTCAGCGACCGAGACGCAGCTTCTCCTCCGATCACGTTGCTGGATTATTTGCCGAAAGACGGGCTGCTGTTCGTCGATGAATCTCATGTCATGGTGCCACAGATATCCGCAATGTACCGGGGGGATCAGGCGCGCAAGGACACGCTGATCGATTACGGGTTCCGTTTGCCTTCATCGAAGAACAACCGGCCATTGAACTTTGACGAGTTCGAGAAGGTCAAGCCTCAGACCATCTTTGTTTCCGCTACTCCGGGCGACTACGAGCTGAGGGTGTCGAAAGGCAGGGTTGTCGAACAGGTTATCAGGCCAACGGGACTGCTTGACCCCAAGGTTGAAGTGCGGAAAGCGGATGGATACATAGATGACCTGCTTGCCGAAATATCGAAGTGCGTGAAGAGAAAGAATCGAGTGCTTGTGACTACGCTGACGAAGGTCAGTGCAGAAGAGCTAACGGATTTCTTGACGGACAACGGGATTCGAGCGCGCTACATGCATTCGGACATAAAAGCGGAGGATCGTGTTGAGATCATCAATGGCCTGCGCGCAGGAGAGTTCGATGTTTTGATTGGGATTAGTCTTTTGCGCGAAGGGCTGGATATTCCAGAGGCATCATTGGTTGCCATTCTCGATGCAGACCGTGCAGGGTTCTTGCGTTCGGCCCATGCGCTCATTCAGATGATCGGTCGAGTCGCTCGGAATGAAAACGGCAAGGCGATCTTGTACGCCGACGCGGTGACGCCGGCGATGAAGCAGGCGATCGATGAGACCAATAGGCGCAGGCAGCTTCAAATTGCCTTTAACGAGGAAAATGGGATTTCTCCAGCCTCGTCTGTGCGAAAACTAGCAGGGGAAGAGACGAATACGGAGGAGCCCACCGTTCATTCCGAGGCTTTCTGCGAGAACTTGTCCGACCTTTGCGATCAGATCACTGCCAAGGAACAGCAGCTACTCGAATTTACCGATACCGGTGACGAGCAGCGCGTCGAAGACATTCGTCGTCAGTTGGATGGGTTGTACCGGCAATTCATTTACATCTAATCGTTCGCCGGCATTGGGTTGCATGGCCGACCGATCTGCATCTGGGGCAAGCGGGCAGACGGTCGGTTCATCATTCAACCGGAGGGGTGAGCCGCCGAGGCTCAGTGCCCCGCTTTCCAAGATGTGTGCCCTACAGCGTCTTGCGACGTGTCAGCGCAAAGCTGGCAACGATCCAACGGCGACCAGCATTTCATCAAATACCGCTCGAACCCTTCCCGGAATGGGGCCACGCTGAGGCCGATAGACGTACAACCCCCATGCCGGAGGTTCTTCGTTCTCCAGCACTCGCACGAGCTTCCCGCTGGCAATGTAGGGGGCGGCCATGTAGTCCGCCAGTTGCGCGAACGCGATCCCGGCCAGCGCCGCTCCCATTTCCATGTCGGCATTGTCGGCGACGAGAGTGGGTGCGGTAGGTGTCCACTGGCGTCCCGCCTTGAAGTGCCAAGGCCAGGGACGGCCGGTATTGATATCCAAGGCCACGGTAACTGGCAGGCTGCTTAGCGCATCGATGTTTGCAGGTACGCCCACTTTCTTGATCAGGCGCGGAGCGGCAACGATGGGGAGTCTCATGTCGGCGGCCTTGCGTGCGACGAAGCGGCTATCGCGCATGAATCCGACCCTGATCCCGACGTCAATCCCTTCGTCAACCGTATTGCTGATGCGATCGGACAGGCGCACATCCAGCGTGATGCCGGGATGACGCGCGGCCACGCGCTCCAGTGCCGGTAGCACCGCTCTGGTGCCCAAGCTGTGCGGTGCGGTGATGCGAACCGTACCGGACAGAGAGGCCTGCTGGTCGGAGCTAGGCGTTCGCCACAGATCCTCGAACCGCTCCAATGCGGGGCGCACTTGGTCTAGCAGCCCTTCGCCGAAGGCGGTGATGCGCACCTGGCGCGTGCTTCGATGAAACAACACCTCGCCGTAGTGTTGCTCCAGTTGCTGGATGGCACGGGTTACACCTTGCGGAGAAGTCCCCAGCCGGACGGCCGCATCGCGAAAACTGCTGCTTTCGGCCGCCACCCGAAAGATGCGCAGTAGTTCCATTTCTTTGTTCATGACGCACGCCTCATGGCCGGTTTCGCTGCTCGTTAATTGTTCCAGATTGTGGAATTATAAAATCGCAACAATTCCATATACAAGGAGAGCGCGGTTGCCCAGACTGACAACACCCCGGAATGCTCCGCTCCGAACAACCCAACAAGGAACGCGAATGAACGCTGCGACTCTCATCACTGCCTACTACGACGCCTTCAACCGCGGCGACCGCGAGGCCATGCTGTCAATGTTGACCGATGACGTCGCGCACGACTTGAACCAGGGCGCTCGTGAGGTCGGTCGCGAAGCCTTCCGCGCCTTCCTGCAGCGCATGGACCGCTGCTATGGCGAGCAACTGCGCGGGATCGTGGTGATGGTCAGCGCCGACGGCCTGCGTGCAGGCGCGGAGTACGTGGTGCATGGCGAATACAAGGTGACGGACGACGGGCTGCCGGAAGCCCAGGGCCAGCGCTACGTGCTGCCGGGCGGCGCGTTCTTCGAGATCCGCGATGGCAAGATCGCTCGTGTCACCAACTACTACAACCTCGGCGACTGGATCGCACAGGTTGGAGGGGACGCCTGAAATGACCAGCGACGTGCAGGTGCTGGTTCGTCGTGGCCCGGACATTGCCGAATGGTTCGATGCCGTGGCAGGCCTGCGGGCGAGCGTCTTCCGCAGCTTTCCTTACCTGTACGAGGGCGACACCGAATACGAGAAGCACTACCTCGCCATGTACGCCCGTTCGGCAGACAGCCTGCTGGTACTCGCGCTCGCTGATGATGTGGTCGTGGGTGCGTCCACGGGGTTGCCGCTCGGCGATGCGGAGCCGGCCTTCCATGTGCCGTTCGCCGATCGAGGAATCCCGGTGGAGGCAGTGTTTTACTGTGGCGAATCAGTCCTGCTCCCGGCCTTCCGGGGCCTTGGCCTGGGCCATCGCTTCTTTGACGAGCGCGAAGCGCATGCCCGTTCGTTGGGCGGCATGCAGTGGGCATCGTTCGCGTCGGTGGATCGTGCAGACGACGATCTTCGGCGTCCTTCCAACTACCGCAGTAATGACCCCTTCTGGACCCGTCGCGGCTACGTGCGGCAGTCGGACATGAAGGTTACGCTGCCCTGGAAGCAGGTGGGTGAGCCGAGCGAAACCGAGCAGACGCTCACGATGTGGCTGCACTCCCTGGAGAACGCGAAATGAAAGTAGCAGTTGCGAAATACTCAGTGGGTCAGCCCGCGGGCTTCGAGGCATTTGCTGCGCGGCAGCGGCTGGTTCTGGAGGAGGCGCGCCGTGGCGGGGCGGAACTGGCCGTGTTGCCCGAGTATCTATCCCTCGAACTGGCTGCAACGTTCGAGCCTGGCATCCGCCATGATTTCAACGCCTCTCTGGCCGCGCTGCAGGCCTTGCAGCCTGCGTGGCTGGCACTGTATGCCGACCTGTCGCGCGAGTTGTGCATGACCATTCAGGCCGGTACGTTTTTGACCCAGGTTGGATTGGACCGCTACCGCAACCGGGCTTGGTGGTTTGCGCCTGACGGCACACGCGACTACCAAGACAAATTGCAGTTGACGGGGTTCGAGAAAGACGCCGGCGTCATCGAGGGTGGCGACGAACTGAAGGTGTTCGATTTGAAAGGCGTGCGTGCCGGCATCGCTGTTTGCTATGACAGTGAGTTTCCATTGCCCGTGCGAGCCCAGCGAGAGGCGGGAGTGCGCCTGCTGCTGGTCCCGAGCTGTACCGACACCCAAGCAGGTGCAACCCGGGTCCGTGTGGGCTGCATGGCGCGGGCACTGGAGAACCGAATGTTCATCGCGCAGGCCGTGACGACCGGAGCTGCTGACTGGAGCCCGGCGCTGGACACGAATACTGGCGAGGCCACGATCTATGCACCCATGGATCGCGGATTCCCGGAGGATGGCATTCTCGCGACGACTTGCGGCACGCAGACATGGGCGATTGCTGATCTGGACGTTGAAGCCCTCGAACGAAACCAGGAACAGGCCCAGGTTGCGGTCGATCGTGACTGGGACGGCCAGATGTTGCCTGCACTGAGGAAGGCTCGGTACTCGGGTCGTCAGGTCGCCTAGCCGGTCTCATCTTGATAGCTTCAGCTCGATGAGTTGGCTTAGATAGGCCATATCTATCTGCGCATAGATTTTTCCAGTTTGACCGGTTTTGAACTTGCCCCGATGCTGTCGATACATGCAAGAAATATTCATTGATTTGAATGTTTTGCGCTTCTTGGGAACAAATCTGTACTAGCCTGTAATAGTGCTCGAAGAGCACAGAATTTGTGGCGAAGTTCGGCCGCATATACTATGGTGGAGTATTGTATAATGCGGCGGTGTACCCAAGTAGAGAGGTGTTCGATGCCACACAGCCCGGAAGAAAAGAAGCAAGCCCTGACGCGCATCCGGCGCATCAAAGGTCAGGTAGCGACTCTTGAGCAAGCGCTCGATGCAGGTGCGGAATGCCCTACAATTCTTCAGCAGCTTGCGGCCGTTCGTGGGGCAGTCAACGGATTGATGGCAACCGTTCTGGAGAGCTATCTGCGGGAAGAGTTTCCCAGTAGCGAAATCAGGAGCGATTCGCAGAACAAGTCCATTGACGAGACCATCTCTATCGTCCGCTCCTATCTGCGGTAGAGGCACCAGGGTGCCCTCGGTGAGGGCAAATTTAGTTAGCTAGTAAAGGAAGCGACATCATGAAATCACGTGCAGCAGTTGCCTTCGGGCCAGGAAAGCCGCTGGAAATCGTCGAGATCGACGTCGAGCCGCCGCGCAAGGGCGAGGTGCTCATCAAGATCACGAACACCGGCGTTTGCCATACCGACGCCTTCACCCTGTCGGGCGACGACCCCGAAGGTCTCTTCCCGGTCGTGCTGGGTCATGAAGGTGCGGGTATCGTCGTGGAGGTGGGTGAAGGTGTGACCAGCGTGAAGCCTGGCGATCACGTCATTCCCCTCTATACCGCCGAGTGCGGCGAGTGCCTGTTCTGCAAGTCCGGCAAGACCAACCTGTGTGTCGCGGTGCGCGCCACCCAGGGCAAGGGCGTGATGCCCGATGGCACCACCCGCTTCAGCTACAACGGCCAGCCGATCTACCACTACATGGGCTGCTCGACCTTCAGCGAATACACGGTGGTGGCCGAAGTCTCGCTGGCCAAGATCAACCCGGACGCCAATCCCGAGCATGTCTGCCTGCTGGGTTGCGGTGTGACCACCGGCATCGGCGCTGTTCACAACACGGCCAAGGTTCAGCCGGGTGACTCTGTGGCCATCTTCGGCCTCGGCGGCATCGGGCTCGCTGCGATTCAGGGGGCACGCCAGGCCAAGGCAGGTCGCATCATCGCCATCGACACCAATCCAGCGAAGTTCGAGCTGGCTCGTACCTTCGGCGCGACCGAATGCCTCAACCCGAAGGACTTCGACAAGCCGATTCACGAGGTTCTCATCGAGATGACCGGTTGGGGTGTCGATCACACCTTCGAGTGCATCGGCAACGTCAACGTGATGCGCTCGGCACTAGAAGCAGCACATCGTGGCTGGGGCCAGTCGATCGTCATCGGCGTGGCTGGTGCAGGCAAGGAAATTTCGACGCGCCCGTTCCAGTTGATCACCGGTCGCACCTGGAAGGGCTCGGCTTTCGGCGGGGTCAAGGGCCGCACTCAACTTCCCGGCATGGTGGAGGACGCAATGAAAGGCGAGATCGATCTCGCCCCGTTCGTCACCCACACCATGGGCCTCGACGACATCAACAAGGCCTTCGACCTGATGCATGAAGGCAAGTCGATTCGCACGGTGATCCACTACTGACCGCCCACTACCCATTCAACACCAACCACCAAGGAAATTAATCATGTCCACTCCTGTCATTTCTGGCGATGGCATCTTTTCGCACATTTTTATCGGCGCTGCCGACGTTCAGAAGTCGGTCGCGTTCTACGACGCCGCTCTGGGTGCTCTTGGCATCAAGAACCTCGGTCCTTTCAACAACGGATGGGTACTTTTCGGTCGCGAAAAGCCGGCTTTCATCATCGCCCGTCCGGGCAATGGTGAAGCGCCCTC
>NZ_LYSO01000094.1:0-24164 GCF_001728935.1 Pseudomonas sp. AP42 | reverse complement strand
TCAGGCCGTCTTCGCAGGCAAGCCAGCTCCCACATTCGGACTGCGGCGTGTCAGGTAGATAAGCGTCGGCTGTCAGGCCGCCACGGGAGCAAGCTCCCTCGCCACAGGTTCGGCGTCATCCCCAAAGTTGTGTAGATACCTATGCTCATCGCGGGCAACCGGCTCCCACATTGATCTGTGAATGCGTTCAAAATGTGGGAGCTGGCTTACCTGCGATGGCCGCGCCTCGGTTTTCCAGAAATCACCCAGGCTGTTACCATTCGCCCCTTGTTTCAATTTTCAGTTATATCGCCCATTCGAGACCTGCCATGACCACCGTCCGCACGCGCATTGCGCCATCGCCCACTGGGGATCCCCACGTCGGTACTGCTTACATCGCCCTGTTCAACTACTGCTTTGCCAAGCAGCATGGCGGTGAGTTCATCCTGCGGATCGAAGACACCGATCAACTGCGCTCCACCCGTGAGTCCGAACAGCAGATTTTCGATGCCCTGCGCTGGTTGGGCATTACCTGGGCTGAAGGCCCGGACGTGGGCGGCCCTCACGGCCCGTATCGCCAGAGCGAGCGCAGCGACATCTACAAGCAGTACACCCAGCAACTGGTCGATATGGGCCATGCCTTCCCGTGCTTCTGCACCGCCGAAGAGCTGGACCAGATGCGCGCCGAGCAACAGGCCCGTGGCGAGACCCCGCGCTACGATGGCCGTGCGTTGCTGTTGTCCAAGGAAGAAGTGGCTGCGCGCCTGGCGGCTGGTGAGCCCCACGTCATCCGTATGAAGGTGCCAAGCGAAGGCGTGTGCGTGGTGCCGGACATGCTGCGCGGTGACGTCGAGATCCCGTGGGACCGCATGGACATGCAGGTGCTGATGAAGACCGACGGCTTGCCGACGTACTTCCTGGCCAACGTGGTCGATGACCACCTGATGGGCATCACCCATGTGCTGCGTGGCGAAGAGTGGCTGCCATCGGCACCGAAACTCATTCTGCTGTACGAATACTTCGGCTGGGAGCAACCGCAACTGTGCTACATGCCGCTGCTGCGTAACCCGGACAAGAGCAAGCTGTCCAAGCGCAAGAACCCTACGTCGGTGACGTTCTACGAGCGCATGGGCTTCATGCCCGAGGCGATGCTCAACTACCTGGGCCGCATGGGCTGGTCGATGCCGGATGAGCGCGAGAAGTTCTCGCTGCAGGAAATGGTCGACAACTTCGACCTGTCCCGCGTCTCCCTCGGCGGGCCGATCTTCGATATCGAGAAACTCTCGTGGCTCAACGGCCAGTGGCTGCGTGACCTGCCGGTGCAAGAGTTCGCCAGCCGTGTGCAGCAGTGGGCGTTGAACCCCGAGTACATGATGAAGATCGCGCCGCTGGTGCAGGGCAGGGTAGAGACCTTCAGCCAGGTCGCACCCTTGGCCAGTTTCTTCTTTGCCGGTGGCGTGAATCCCGATCCCAAGCTGTTCGAGTCCAAAAAGCTTTCCGGTGACCAGGTTCGCCAACTGATGCAGTTGATCCTGTGGAAGCTTGAAAGCCTGCGTCAGTGGGAGAAGGATGCGATCACCGCGACCATCCAGGCGGTGGTCGAATCCCTGGAGCTCAAGCTGCGTGACGCCATGCCGCTGATGTTTGCCGCAATCACTGGGCAGGCCAGTTCGGTGTCGGTGCTTGATGCGATGGAAATCCTCGGCCCGGACCTGACCCGTTTCCGCCTGCGCCAAGCCCTTGATTTGCTTGGTGGTGTATCGAAGAAAGAAAACAAGGAATGGGAAAAGCTGCTGGGCGCTATCGCTTAAGCAGGCCGCTTGCGGCACGAAACCCCGGTTTTCCGGGGTTTCGTCGGTAAGTGATTGTTATCCCGGCAAAAAATTTTGGAAATTGTTGAAAATAAATTTGACACGTTTCCAAACCGCCATTAAGATTCGCCCCGTCCTCACCGATGAGGGGCTATAGCTCAGCTGGGAGAGCGCTTGCATGGCATGCAAGAGGTCAACGGTTCGATCCCGTTTAGCTCCACCAATTTACAGGTTCAAGGTTCCGGCCACACCGTCCTTGAATTGATCAGGTCTCAGCTCTGATCAGATGTACAGAAGGTTTTGTCCCCTTCGTCTAGTGGCCTAGGACACCGCCCTTTCACGGCGGTAACAGGGGTTCGAGTCCCCTAGGGGACGCCAGTTTCAACAAGCAGCTCGAAAGGTCTGCTGCGTCGCGAGACGAAAAATCCGGGGCTATAGCTCAGCTGGGAGAGCGCTTGCATGGCATGCAAGAGGTCAACGGTTCGATCCCGTTTAGCTCCACCAATTTTACAGGTTCAAGGTTCCGGCCACACCGTCCTTGAATCGATCAGTTCTCAGCGCTGATCAGTTGTATAGAAGGTTTGTGTCCCCTTCGTCTAGTGGCCTAGGACACCGCCCTTTCACGGCGGTAACAGGGGTTCGAGTCCCCTAGGGGACGCCACGATTACCCGCTCTGCGGGATTTTTAAGGGTCATTCAATTATTGAATGGCCCTTTTGTTTGTCTGGCGTTTGGCCAATTCCCTCCTTTATTCCCATTTTTCTGTACTGACCGGCGGTCGTGCTTGTCGCTTGCCAAATATTATTATGGTAATAATATTCAACCCATGAAAGACGGAGGCTTCGATGAGCGATAAAAAAGCGCAAACCCGCGAACGTATTTTGCAGGCTGCCAGCGTGGCATTGATCCAGCGTGGCCCGGCTGAGCCCAGTGTGGGCGAAGTGATGGGGGCGGCGGGGCTGACGGTCGGCGGCTTCTATGCGCACTTTGAAAGCAAGGACGCGCTGATGCTGGAAGCGTTCAACCAGTTGTTGGCGCAGCGTCGCGCCTCCATCGACGACTTGGACGAACAGCTGACCGGCGAAGAGCGCCGCACGCTGGTCGCCGCATTTTATCTGTCACGCAAGCACCGCGACTCCACGACCCAGGCCTGCCCGTTGCCCGCGACAGTGGGGGAGATGGGGCGCTTGCCGGACGCTTTTCGCGAGGTCTTGAACGAACACGTCGAGTTGATGGCCGCGCAACTGGCCGGCAGCCCCGAAGAGATCGACAAGGCCCTGGCGGACATGGCCTTGATGGTCGGGGGGCTGACCCTGGCGCGGGCGCTGGGGCCGGGCGAGTTATCGGATCGGGTGATACGTGCGGCCAAGTCGGCGGTACGCTGAAAGAGGGAAAGCACGATGGGCGCATTGACCTGGGTTCGTGGTTTCAATGGCACGGTGGGGCGCCTTGCGCCGCATGCGGTCGCCAGCAAGATGCGTCGCACCTTCATGACCCCGCGCGATCTGCCGCCGCGTGACTGGGAGCTGCCGTTGTTGGCGCAATCGGAGCGCATCACGCTGCGTTTCGGCCTGTCGGCGTTGCGATGGGGGCATGGCCCGGCGGTGCTGCTGATGCATGGCTGGGAAGGCCGGCCCACTCAGTTCGCCAGTTTGATCACAGCGTTGGTCGACAACGGCTATTCGGTAATTGCCCTGGACGGTCCCGCCCACGGCCGTTCGCCAGGGCGGGAGGCCCATGTGCTGCTGTTTGCCCGCGCCATGCTTGAGGCGGCGGCCGAGCTGCCGCCGCTGTACGCGGTGGTCGGCCACTCCATGGGCGGCGCCAGTGCGATGCTGGCGGTGCAGTTGGGGTTGCGTACACAGGCATTGGTCAGCATTGCCGCGCCGTCGCGCTTTCTGGATGTGTTGCGCGGGTTCACCCACATGGTCGGCTTGCCGCCACGGGCGCGCTCAGCCTTTATCCAAGAAGTGGAGTTGAGCATGGGTATGCCGCTCAAACATCTGGACGTGGCCCACTACCAAATGAACATTCCCGGCCTGATCGTCCACGCCGAAGACGACACCTTCGTTCCGGTCAGGGCGGCTCAAGCCATTCACGAAGCCTGGTTCGACAGCCGCCTGCTGCGCCTGGAGCAGGGCGGCCACCAGAAAGTGCTCGCCGACCCGCAGGTGATCGACGCTGTGCTCGCCCTATTGGCCGGCTGCCGTCTACAGGAGCGCCAGAGCGCCTGATACACTGCCCCGCCGACATCAATCGACTGGAGCAAGGCATGGGCTGGGATTTGGCAACGCCGTTCATCATCGATCTGCAGGTTGCGGCTGAAGACATCGACGGCCTGGGACACGCCAATAATGCGGTGTATGTCTCGTGGCTGGAGCGTTGCGCCTGGCGCCACTCCCAACGCCTGGGGCTGGACCTCACCGAATACCGCCGCCTGGACCGCGCCATGGCCGTGGTGCGCCATGAAATCGACTACTTGGCGGCAGGCTATGAGGGCGATGAGTTACAACTGGCCACCTGGATCGTCGATTGGGACCAGCGGTTGAAAATGACCCGTCGTTTCCAGCTGGTACGCCCCCGTGATGGTGCGACCCTGCTGCGTGCGCAAACAACCTTCGTGTGCATTGAGTTGTCCAGCGGTAAGCCCAAGCGCATGCCCGCCGAGTTTATTGACGGTTACGGCCCCGCCCTGACAGGGGGTTAACGGTTGCCGCTGGAAACCCAGTAAACTGCGCCACGATTTTTGTTGAGTGTTTTCCATGCAAATTGCTTTGGCGCCCATGGAGGGGTTGGTCGACAACATCCTGCGGGACGTGTTGACCCACGTGGGCGGTATCGACTGGTGCGTGACCGAATTTATCCGGGTCAACGACCGCCTGCTCACGCCTGCCTATTTCCACAAGCTCGCGCCTGAACTGCTGCACGGTGCCCACACGGCGGCCGGTGTGCCGTTGCGGGTGCAGTTGCTCGGCTCCGATCCGGTGTGCCTGGCGGAAAATGCCGCCCTGGCCTGTGAGCTGGGCTCTGAGGTCATCGACCTGAACTTCGGTTGCCCGGCCAAGACCGTGAATAAATCCCGAGGTGGCGCGGTGCTGCTCAAGGAGCCGGAGCTGCTCAACCAGATCGTCGAGCATGTGCGCCGCGCCGTACCCGCCCATATTCCCGTGACCGCCAAGATGCGCCTGGGCTTCGACAGCCCGGATGGTGCGCTGGTGTGCGCCACGGCCCTGGCCGAGGGCGGCGCGGCGCATATCGTGGTGCATGCGCGCACCAAGGCCGATGGCTACAAGCCGCCGGCCCATTGGGAGTGGATCCCGCGGGTGCAGGACGTGGTCAAGGTGCCGGTGTTTGCCAATGGCGATATCTGGAGCGTCGAAGACTGGAAGCGCTGCCGCGAAATCAGCGGTGCCGAAGACATCATGCTGGGCCGTGGCCTGGTAGCGCGGCCCGATCTGGCACGGCAGATTGTTGCCGCCAAAGCCGGCGAAGAGGTGGTCGAGATGACTTGGGCGCAGATGCAGCCCATGCTTCAGGAGTTCTGGCGCCAGTCGGTGGCGCAACTGACCGAAAAGCAGGCGCCCGGCCGCTTGAAGCAGTGGCTGGCGATGCTCACGCGTAACTACCCGGAGGCAGTAGAGTTGTTCACGGCCCTGCGCCGCGAGACGGACTTGGGCCAAGTCAGCCACCTGCTGGGCATGCCTCATCCAGCAGCCGCCTGAACCCCTCGATCGGCAACGGTCGGCTGTGCAAATACCCCTGGAATAAATGGCAGCCCAGCTTTTGCAGGAACGCCAACTGCTCCAGGGTTTCCACCCCCTCGGCGATGACTTCCAGGTTCAAGCTGCGGGCCATGGCCACAATGGCGCGGATGATTTCCGCATCATTGGGGTCGTGGGTCGCATCGCGCACGAACGACTGATCAATCTTCAGCGCGTCCACCGGCAGGCGCTTGAGGTAGGTCAGGGATGAATAGCCGGTACCGAAATCATCCATCGCAAAGCTCACGCCGAGTTTTTTCAGGCGGCGCATCTTCACCACCGTGTCGTCCAGGTTCTGGATCACGATGCCTTCGGTAATTTCCAGTTTCAGCAGGCTGAACGGCAAACCGTGTTGCTTGAGGCTGTGCTCCACCCGTTCCACAAAGTCGTTCTGGCGAAACTGCCGGGGACTGATGTTCACGCACAGGCTGAAATTGAGCGGGTCCACCAAGCCGTCGGTAATCAACTGGGCAAAGGCGCCGCAGGCTTCATCGAGAATCCAGGTGCCGACCTCCAGGATCAGGCCGCTGTCTTCCAATACCTTGATAAATTCCGTCGGTGACTGCGCGCCCAATTGTGGATGCTGCCAGCGCACCAGGGCCTCGGCGCCGATTATCCTGTTGCCGCGCGCATCCACCTGGGGCTGGTAGTGCACGCTGAATTCGCCGCGGGACAAGGCCAGGCGCAAGTCGGTCTCCATGCGCAGGCGTTCGCTGGCGGTTTTTTGCATGCTGTTGTGGAACATCTGCGTGGTGTTGCGTCCGGAGTCCTTGGCGCGGTACAGGGCGATGTCGGCGCGCTTGAGCAGATCGGCAGGGGTGGTGCCGTGGTCGGGGATCAACGCCACGCCGATGCTTGGCGTGACCTGCAGCCGATGGCCGTCGAGAAACATCGGTTCCGAAAGCAATTCGCGCAGGGTATCGGCCAGCGCTTGCACCTGGCTGCTGACCGTCTGGCGGGTGCCCTCCAGGCCGCTGAGCAATACCACAAACTCATCGCCGCCCAGGCGCGCCACGGTGTCCTCCATGCGCACGCTGGCTTCCAGGCGGGCGGTGACGATTTTCAGCACGGTGTCGCCAACGGGGTGGCCGAGGGAGTCGTTGATGTGCTTGAAGTGATCCAGGTCCAGAAACAGCAGGGCGCCGCGCAAGTTGTGGCGCTTGAGCAGGGCGATCTGCTGGCTCAGACGGTCCATCAGCAGTGCGCGGTTCGGCAGGTTGGTCAGCGGGTCGTGATAGGCCAGGTGACGGATCTGCGCCTGGGCGTTCTTCAATAGGCTCACATCCCGCGCGGTCAGCAGCAGGCAGGGGGTTTCATTCAGGGTGATCGGCTCTACCGAGACCTCCACCGCCAGCACCTCGCCACGCTTGTTGCGCCAGAGCATTTCCAGGTAGTGAATGCGCCCCTTGATCTGTAACTCGGCCAACAGTGCGGCGCGCTGGTTCTCGTCGGCCCAGATGCCGATCTGGTACAGGGTCAGGCCGATGGTCTCTTCGGTGCGGTAACCGGTCAGGCGGCAAAAGCCGTCGTTGACCTCTACATAACGGCCGGTGTCGCGCTCGGTGATGGAGATCGCATCGGGGCTGGAGTGGAACGCCTTGGCGAACTTCTCTTCGCTGGCCTTGAGTGCGGCTTCCGAGCGCTGCTGTTGGGTGATATCGCGCAGCGTGGTGACGATGCATGGCTGGTCGCTGACCTTGATCAAGCGGCTGGAAATCATGCAGGTCAGGCTCTGGCCGTTCTTGTGATGCACCACGATCGCCACATTGCTCAGGGCCTGTTCGCGTATCACTTGCTCGATGCGCTGCAGGCGCTTGCTGGAGTCGTCCCACAAGCCGATTTGCTCGGCGCTTTTGTCGAGCACTTCGGCGGCTGTAAAGCCAAACGTCTGGGTAAACGCCGGGTTGATCTCGATAAAGGCGCCGCTCTCCAGGCAGGTGACGCAAATCGGGTCGGGGCTGGCCTGGAACAGGCTGGCGAACTTCTCTTCCGAGGCGGTCAGCCGTTGCTCGCGCTCGACCTGGTCGGTGATGTCCAGCAAGGTGCCGGCCATGCGCAGGGGCTTGCCTGATTCATCGCGATACAGGCGTGCGCGGCTCTCCAGGTAGCGCGGGCTGCCGTCTTCCATTTGCACGCGGTAGGTCAACTGATAGTTGCCGTCCGGGCCTTCGCGCAAGCTGCGGTACGCATGGCGCATGCCCTCGCGGTCCTCATCGGACATGCCTTCAAAAAATGCCTCGAAAGACTCATGGAACGGCGCGGGCTCCAGCCCATGCAGCTGGGCGGCACGCGCTGAGCCGTAAAGCATGCCGCTGGGGATGTGCCAATCCCAGGTGCCCAGTTGCGCGGAGTCCAGGGCCAGGTCCAGGCGCTCCTGGCTGTCCTTGAGTGCTTGCTCGGCGTTTTTACGTTCGGTGGTGTCCAGGAACGTGCTGATCAGGTACGCCTCGCCGTCCAGTTCGACCTTTTGCGCGCTGAGGGTGCCGTCATGGATCTGGCCGTTGCTGGCGCAGAACTGCACTTCCATGGTGATGGGTTCCCCCTTGCGCTGCGTGGCTTTGACCAGCAGCGCACGCTGTTCCGGGTGGCGCCACAAGCCCAGTTCCAGGGTGGTGCGGCCGATGGCATCGGCCACTGGCCAACCGAACAGCATCTCGAAATACTGGTTGGCTTCGCTGATCAAGCCGTCAGCCTGGCGCGTCAGCAGTACCATGTTCGGGCACAGGTGGAACAGGGTGGCAAAGCGCTTTTCCGAATGGCTGAGGGCGTGTTCACGGTCGCGTTGGTGGGTGATCTCGCGGATCACCCCGATCATGCGCCGCCGTCCGGCTTTGTCGGGAACCAGGCTGCCGCTGATTTCCAGCCAGTGCTGGCTGCCATCGGGCCATTGGATGCGGTGGTGCATGGCGCGGTCGAGCGGCTCTCCGGCGAGCACCGCATGAAAGCCGCGCACCACCCGCGCACTGTCTTGCGGGGCCAGCAGGTCGAGGTAGTCGAGGTCCTTGGGCAGAGGCTGGCGCGGGTCAAAGCCGAATAACGCCTGGGTGCCCCGTGACCAACTGATTCTTCCTGTGTCGATTTCCCAGGACCAGGCACCCAGCCGCGCGGCATTGAGGGCCGTCAGCAGTTGCGGGGCGCTGTCCCAGCTTTGTTCCGCCGCTTGAGGGTCCAGGGCGTAGATGCGGGGCAGGGGTGGAACCGGGTCAACGGGGTTGCGCATTATCAAAGGGCCTTGGCTCATTGAGAAAACCGCGCGGTTTGACCTAAACCCCTGGCCCACACAGTGTCATGCCGGTAACCCTGGCAGATCGACCTGTGCATCCAACAGGCTCATGAAAGCCCGCGCAGCGTTCGACAGCGTCCTTTCGGTGTGCACGATATAGCCTAGCTGGCGACTGAGCTGTATGCCCGGCAAAGCGATACTTGCCACCTGATCATCGAGCATGGTGCGCGGCAACACGCTCCAGGCCAGGCCGATGGAGACCATCATCTTGATGGTTTCCAGGTAGTTAGTGCTCATCGCAATATTAGGTGTGAGGCCCTGGGCCTCGAACAGGCGGCTGACAATATGGTGGGTAAAGGTGTTGCCGCCGGGAAATACCGCCGGATGCCCGGCGATATCGGCCAGGCTGACGGAGCCGTTGCTGATCAGGCTGTGTTCGGGCGCCACCACAAAATCCAGCGGGTCGTCCCACACACGGGTAGCTTGCACCAGGTTGTGGGGCTCTGGCGCCAGGGTGATCACCGCGACTTCCGCACGGCCGTGGAGGATTTCTTCGTAGGCCACTTCTGAATCCAGAAACTGAATATCCAGCGCCACATTCGGGTATTGCCGCGTGAAAGTGCGCAGGACCGGTGGCAGGCGGTGCAGGCCGATATGGTGGCTGGTGGCCAGGGTCAGGCGCCCGCTGACTTCGCCGGTGAGGTTGGTGAGGGCGCGGCGGGTGTCGTCCAGCACGTTGAGGATTTGATAAGCGCGGGGCAGCAAAGCCCGCCCGGCCTCGGTCAAACCGACTTCGCGGCCCAGGCGGTCGAACAGCCGTACCTTCAATTGTTGTTCCAGGCCGGCGATGCGCTTGCTGATGGCCGGCTGGGTCAGGTGCAGGCGTTCACCGGCACCGGAGAAACTGCCGGTTTCGGCGATGGCGATAAAGGCGTTGAGGTTGGCCAGGTCCATGGTGCTATTCCAGTTGGTAATCCAAAGCATAAAAAATATGAATTTGAGTTATTTAATGTAGCGCCATACCATCAGCCTCACAAGCCAAAGGGTTATTGAAAAGCCCGGCGTATAGAAGCACCGCTGATGAGGACCGACTGATGGCCGGCAAAACGCTTTACGACAAGCTTTGGGATTCCCATGAAGTGAAACGTCGCGATGATGGATCGTCGCTGATCTATATCGACCGTCACATCATCCATGAAGTGACCTCGCCCCAAGCGTTCGAAGGCCTGCGACTGGCCGGGCGCAAGCCTTGGCGCGTCGACTCCATCATCGCCACGCCGGACCACAACGTGCCCACCACGCCTGAGCGCAAGGGCGGCATCGAAGCCATTGCCGACCAGGTCTCGCGGTTGCAGGTGCAGACCCTCGACGACTATTGCGACGAGTACGGCATCACCGAATTCAAGATGAACGACGTGCGCCAAGGCATCGTCCATGTCATCGGCCCGGAGCAGGGTGCAACCTTGCCGGGCATGACCGTGGTCTGCGGTGACTCCCATACCTCCACCCATGGTGCGTTCGGCGCCCTGGCCCATGGCATCGGCACTTCCGAGGTGGAACATGTGTTCGCCACCCAGTGCCTGGTGGCCAAGAAAATGAAGAACATGCTGGTGCGTGTCGAAGGCCAATTGCCGTTTGGCGTGACCGCCAAAGACATCGTGCTCGCCGTGATCGGCAAGATCGGCACCGCCGGTGGTAACGGCCATGCCATCGAGTTCGCCGGCAGTGCAATCCGCGACCTGTCCATCGAAGGCCGCATGACCATCTGCAACATGTCCATCGAAGCCGGTGCCCGCGTGGGCATGGTGGCGGCGGACGAAAAGACCGTCGAATACGTCAAGGGTCGCCCGTTCGCGCCGCAAGGCGCCGATTGGGACGCCGCCGTCGAAGCCTGGAAAGACCTGGTCTCCGACGCCGATGCGGTGTTCGACACCGTGGTCGAACTCGACGCTGCGCAGATCAAGCCGCAAGTCAGCTGGGGCACTTCGCCGGAAATGGTCTTGGCCGTTGATCAGAACGTGCCGGACCCGGCCAAAGAGGCCGACCTGGTCAAGCGCGGCTCCATCGAGCGCGCCTTGAAATACATGGGGTTGACCGCCAACCAGGCGATCACCGACATCCAGTTGGACCGCGTATTTATCGGCTCCTGCACCAACTCGCGGATCGAAGACCTGCGCGCCGCGGCGGTGATCGCCAAGGGCCGCAAGGTAGCCTCGACCATCAAGCAAGCCATTGTGGTACCAGGTTCCGGGCTGGTTAAAGCCCAGGCGGAAGCCGAAGGCCTGGACAAGATCTTCCTCGAAGCCGGTTTTGAATGGCGTGAGCCGGGCTGCTCGATGTGCCTGGCGATGAACCCGGACCGCCTGGAGTCAGGCGAGCATTGCGCGTCGACCTCCAACCGTAACTTCGAAGGGCGCCAAGGCGCGGGTGGGCGTACCCACCTGGTGAGCCCGGCCATGGCCGCCGCCGCTGCCGTCAACGGTCGTTTCATCGACGTTCGCGAATTGATCTGAGGAAAACCCGATGAGAGCTTTTACCCAACACACAGGCCTTGTAGCGCCGTTGGACCGTGCCAATGTGGACACCGACCAGATCATCCCCAAGCAATTCTTGAAGTCGATCAAGCGCACCGGTTTCGGCCCTAACCTGTTCGACGAGTGGCGCTACCTGGACGTGGGCTACGCCTACCAGGACAACTCCAAGCGCCCGCTGAACAAGGACTTCGTGCTCAACGCCGAGCGCTACCAGGGCGCCAGCGTGTTGCTGGCCCGGGAAAACTTCGGCTGCGGTTCCAGCCGCGAGCACGCGCCTTGGGCCCTGGAAGAGTACGGCTTTCGCAGCATCATCGCGCCGAGCTACGCCGATATCTTCTTCAACAACAGCTTCAAGAACGGCTTATTGCCGATCATCTTGAGCGACGCTGAAGTAGACGAGTTGTTCCAGCAAGTGGAAGCCAATGTCGGCTACCAGTTGACGGTCGACCTGGCCGCGCAAACCGTGACCCGCCCGGATGGCAAGGTGTACCACTTTGAGGTGGATGCCTTCCGCAAGCACTGCCTGATCAACGGCCTGGACGACATCGGCCTGACCTTGCAGGACGGCGATGCGATTGCTGCGTTTGAAGCCAAGCACCGGGCGAGCCAGCCCTGGTTGTTTCGCGATGCCTGATTTGCGGTAACCGTGCGGGCCCATCGCGGGCAAGCCCGCTCCCACAGGGATCGAGGTTCGCCTGAGCACCTCGGTCAACGGTGGGAGCTGGCTTGCCTGCGATAGCGCCAGTGCAACCACCACAAACCCCAAGGAAAGCCACCATGACCACCACCGCCCACACCCAAGTCGTGCAAAAACAATTCGGCGAGCAAGCCTCGGCCTACCTGAGCAGCGCCGTACACGCCCAGGGCACCGAATTCGCCGTGCTGCAAGCCGAACTGGCCGGGCAGGGCGCTGCACGCCTGCTGGACCTGGGCTGCGGTGCCGGTCATGTCAGCTTCCACGTGGCGCCTTTGGTCAAAGAGGTGGTGGCCTACGACCTGTCCCAGCCTATGCTCGACGTGGTGGCCGCCGCCGCCAAAGACCGCAACCTGGCCAACATCCGCACCGTGCACGGCGCCGCTGAGCGCCTGCCCTTCGCCGATGGCGAATTCGACTTCGTGTTCAGCCGTTACTCGGCCCATCACTGGAGCGACCTCGGCCTGGCCCTGCGTGAAGTGCGCCGGGTGCTCAAGCCGGGCGGCGTGGCGGCATTTGTGGATGTCTTGTCACCGGGCAGCCCACTGTTGGACACTTACCTGCAAACCGTCGAAGTGCTGCGCGACACCAGCCACGTGCGTGATTACTCGGGCGCCGAGTGGATGCGCCAGTTGAGCGAGGCCGGCCTGCACGTACGCAACAGCAGCCGCCAGCGTTTGCGCCTGGAATACACCTCGTGGGTTGAGCGCATGCGCACGCCAGAGGTACTGCGTGCAGCAATCCTTGAGCTGCAAAAGGCGATGGGTCAGGAAGTGCGCGATTATTACGAAATTCAAGCCGACGGCACCTTCAGCACCGATGTGCTGGTGGTCTTCGCCGAACGCTGATTGATTTTTCCCGACCTGCCCACGGGCGGGTCGCTTGATGAAATGAGGAACGCATGAGCAAGCAGATTCTGATTCTCCCTGGCGACGGTATTGGTCCGGAAATCATGGCCGAAGCGGTCAAGGTCCTTGAGCTTGCCAACAGCAAGTACAGCCTGGGCTTCGAACTGAGCCACGACGTGATCGGCGGCGCGGCCATCGACAAGCACGGCGTGCCCCTGGCTGACGAGACCCTGGACCGCGCCCGCGCTGCCGATGCCGTGCTGCTCGGCGCCGTGGGTGGGCCGAAATGGGACAAGATCGAGCGTGATATCCGCCCCGAGCGCGGCCTGCTGAAAATTCGTGCGCAACTGGGCCTGTTCGGCAACCTGCGCCCGGCCATCCTCTACCCGCAACTGGCCGACGCGTCGAGCCTCAAGCCGGAAGTGGTGGCGGGCCTGGATATCCTCATCGTGCGTGAGCTGACCGGCGGTATCTACTTCGGCTCGCCACGGGGCGTGCGCGAGTTGGAAAATGGCGAACGCCAGGCCTACGACACGCTGCCGTACAGCGAGAGCGAAATCCGCCGTATCGCCCGTGTCGGTTTCGACATGGCGCGCGTGCGCGGCAAAAAAGTCTGCTCGGTGGATAAAGCCAACGTACTGGCTTCCAGCCAACTGTGGCGTGAAATCGTCGAAGAAGTCGCCAAGGACTACCCGGACGTCGAACTGAGCCACATGTACGTCGACAACGCCGCCATGCAACTGGTGCGCGCACCCAAGCAGTTCGACGTGATCGTCACCGACAACCTGTTCGGCGACATCCTGTCCGACCAGGCGTCGATGCTCACTGGTTCCATCGGCATGCTGCCGTCGGCATCCCTGGATACCAACAACAAAGGCATGTACGAGCCGTGCCACGGTTCGGCGCCAGACATCGCGGGGCAGGGCATTGCCAACCCGTTGGCGACCATTTTGTCGGTGTCGATGATGCTGCGTTACAGCTTCAACCTGAGCGATGCCGCGGACGCCATCGAGAAGGCCGTCAGCCTGGTGCTGGATCAGGGCTTGCGCACCGGCGACATCTGGTCCCAGGGTTGCACCAAGGTCGGGACGCAAGAAATGGGCGACGCAGTAGTCGCCGCGCTGCGGAATCTGTAATCTCTCGGGCCCGCTTGCAGTTGTTGCTGCAAGGCGGCCCACTTTTTAACAAGGTGTAGTTGCGATGAAACGTGTAGGTCTGATCGGTTGGCGCGGTATGGTCGGTTCCGTGCTCATGCAGCGGATGCTGGAAGAGCAGGATTTCGATCTTATTGAGCCGGTGTTTTTCACCACTTCGAACGTAGGTGGCCAAGGGCCGTCCGTGGGCAAGGATATTGCCCCGCTCAAGGATGCCTACAGCATTGAAGAGTTGAAGAGCCTCGACGTGATCCTGACCTGCCAGGGTGGCGACTACACCAGCGAAGTCTTCCCCAAGCTGCGCGAAGCCGGCTGGCAGGGTTACTGGATCGACGCCGCCTCGAGCCTGCGCATGCAGGACGACGCAGTGATCATCCTCGACCCGGTCAACCGCAAGGTCATCGACCAGCAATTGGACGCCGGCACCAAGAACTACGTGGGCGGCAACTGCACCGTCAGCCTGATGCTGATGGGCCTGGGCGGCCTGTTCGAAGCCGGCCTGGTGGAGTGGATGAGCGCCATGACTTATCAGGCGGCCTCCGGCGCCGGCGCGCAGAACATGCGTGAACTGATCAAGCAGATGGGCGCGACCCACGCCGCTGTCGCCGATCAACTGGCTGACCCGGCCAGCGCGATCCTCGACATCGACCGTCGTGTGGCCGAGGCCATGCGCAGCGACGCTTACCCGACCGAGAACTTTGGCGTGCCATTGGCCGGTAGCTTGATCCCGTGGATCGACAAGGAACTGCCTAACGGCCAGAGCCGCGAGGAGTGGAAGGCCCAGGCCGAAACCAACAAGATCCTGGGTCGCTTCAAGAACCCGATCCCGGTGGATGGCATCTGCGTGCGCATTGGCGCCATGCGTTGCCACAGCCAGGCGCTGACCATCAAGCTGAACAAAGACGTGCCGATCGCCGATATCGAAGGGCTGATCAGCCAGCACAATCCTTGGGTCAAGCTGGTGCCGAACAACCGCGATATCAGCATGCAGGAGCTGAGCCCGACCAAGGTCACCGGCACCCTGAATGTACCGGTGGGCCGTCTGCGCAAGCTGAACATGGGCAGCCAGTTCCTCGGCGCGTTCACCGTCGGCGACCAACTGCTGTGGGGCGCGGCTGAGCCGTTGCGTCGCATGTTGCGGATTTTGCTGGAGCGTTGATCGCTTGAAGCAATAACAGAAACCCGCGTTCTGGTGACAGGCGCGGGTTTTTTGTTGCCTTTCAGGGCCTCTTCGCGAGCAAGCCCGCTCCCACATTTGAGTGCATTTCAACTGAGGAGACTCGGTTAAATGTGGGAGCGGGCTTGCTCGCGAAGGGGCCATCAGCCACACCAGCAGCCCCAGGCTAATTGCCTCACCCCCAGCCACCCGGTAAAGTGCCGCTCCCCCGTAATGCCCGAGGCAATCCCATGACCCAGACCTTTGAAATCGCCGTGATCGGCGCCACCGGTACCGTTGGCGAAACCCTGGTGCAGATTCTCGAAGAACTGGAGTTCCCGGTGGGCACCTTGTACCTGCTGGCGGGCAGCAACTCGGCGGGGGCTTCGGTGCCGTTTCGGGGCAAGAACGTGCGGGTCAAAGAAGTCGACACGTTTGACTTCAGCAAGGTGCAGTTGGCGTTCTTCGCCGCAGGCCCAGCGGTGACCCTGAGTTTCGCCCCGCGTGCCACCGCCGCTGGCTGCGCGGTGATCGACTTGTCTGGCGCATTGCCCGCCGAGCAGGCGCCGCAAGTGGTGCCGCAGGCCAACGCCCATGTGCTGAAAGCGTTGAAGAAACCTTTTCAGCTCGGCAGCCCGAGCCCTTGTGCCACTTATCTTGCGGTGGTGCTGGCGCCCTTGCGTGGTGTGGTAGACGTCCAGCGCGTCAGCGTCACCGCCAACCTGGCAATCTCTGCCCAGGGCCGCGAGGCCGTCAGCGAGTTGGCGCGCCAGACCGCCGAACTGTTGAACGTGCGCCCGTTGGAGCCGGCGTTCTTCGATCGGCAAGTGGCGTTCAACCTGCTGGCGCAAGTCGGCACGCCAGACGTCCAAGGTCATACCGCCCTGGAGAAGCGCCTCGTACACGAACTGCGCGCCGTGCTGGAAACACCTTTACTAAAGATTTCCGCCACCTGCGTTCAAGCCCCGGTGTTTTTCGGCGATAGCTTGACTGTGTCGCTGCAACTGGCCGCGCCGGTCGACCTGGCCGCGGTGAACCGCGCCCTCGAGGCTGCGCCGGGTATCGAGCTGGTCGAGGAGGGCGATTACCCCACGGCCGTAGGTGATGCCGTTGGCCAGGACGTGGTGTACGTAGGGCGAGTTCGCGCCGGTATCGACGACCCGGCGGAACTAAATCTTTGGCTGACGTCAGATAACGTACGCAAAGGCTCGGCCTTGAACGCCGTGGAGCTGGCGCAGTTGTTGATAAAAGGCCTTGTGTAAAAGATACTTGGCGGCAATTTGTAGATTGATTCTAACCAGGCGCTATGCTTGGTCCCAAGTGAAACACAAGCGCGTCGGTGACCTATCGGCTCGCCATGCCTAATGGCAGCGGTTACCAACCTTCTCGCAGGGCGGGAAGCGTTCAAACAAAGGATGAGGCTATGGTTCAAGTTCGCAAACTGGTGTTAGCAATAGCGGCCGCCTCGGCGCTGTCCTCCGGTATGGCGCAGGCGCTGCAACTTGGGGAGATGACCCTCAAGTCGAAGTTGAACCAGCCGCTGTCCTTGGAAATCGAATTGCGCGATGTGGTCGGCCTCACGGCGTCCGAGATCACCCCCAGCCTGGCGTCTGCCCAGGCCTTCGTGGACGCGGGTGTCGATCGCCAGGCGTTCCTCGATGACCTGACGTTCACCCCGGTGATCAACCCCGAAGGTCGCAGCGTGGTACGCGTGACCTCCAGCAAGCCGCTGCCCGATTCCTACGTGCGCTTCCTCATGCAGGTGCAATGGCCCAATGGCCGTTTGATGCGTGACTACAGCGTGCTGCTCGACCCGGCCAAGTTCGACCAGCCGGCCCCGACGGCGAGCGCGCCGGCCAGCACCGCGCCAGCCAGTACCGCACCTGCCGCCAGCGCGCCTGCCCAGCACACCACCACGTCCCGCGACACCTTGTGGGAAATTGCCGCAAAGAACCGCAATGGCGCCTCGGTCCAGCAAACGATGCTGGCCATTCAGGCGCTTAACCCGGATGCCTTTGTCGACGGCAACATCAACCGCCTGAAAACCGGCCAGGTCCTGCGCCTGCCGGACGCTACGCAAAGCACCGCCCTGGCGCAGCCGCAAGCGATTGCCGAAGTGAGCGCGCAGAACGCCGCCTGGCGCCAGGGCCGCCGTGGCCCTCAGAGCCAAGTGGCCGGCAAGCCGCAGTTGGATGCGACCAAACGCACCCAGGCCGGCAATGCGCCGTCGAGCACCCAGGCCAAGGACAACTTGAGCCTGGTGTCGGCACAGGTCGCCAAAAAAGGCGCGAAGGGCACCGTCGGTGACAGCCGCGCCCTGAGCGACAAGCTGGCGATGACCCAGGAAGAGCTCGACACCACGCGGCGCGACAACGAAGAACTGAAAAGCCGTGCCGCCGACTTGCAAAGCCAGTTGGACAAGCTGCAAAAGCTGATCCAACTGAAGAATGACCAGTTGGCTCGTTTGCAGGCGCAAACGGGTGAACCACAGACCGCCACGATGCCCGCGCAGTTGCCGGGTGAACCTGCAGCCGAGCCTGCGGCTCCCGCTGCAACACCCGCGCCAGCGCCTGAGCCGGTTAAGCCAGCTGCCGCGCCGGCCAGCACTGAAGGCAAGTTCAACGACCTGCTGACCAACCCGATTGTGCTCGGCATTCTTGGCGGTGCGGCCCTGTTGGTGGTGTTGCTGCTTCTGCTGCTGTGGGCCCGCCATCGCAATGCTCGTCGCGAAGAAGAAAAACACCTGCGCATGGCGCGGGCGTTGGCCGAAGAGCCTGGGTTCGTTTCCAATATCGATCAAGACCTGCCGCCTGACAGCTTCGAGGGCCTTGAAGTGCCGCCGCCGAGCGTCAAGCTCGACACCGCAACGCCGCCAGCACCTGCGCCGGTGGCTGAGCCGGCTGTAGTGCCGACGGTCGCTTCCGTGCTGGCGCCGTTGGCGGTTGCCGTGGCTCAGGAAAATTCCAGCGACGCCCTGGCCCAGGCCCAGTCCCATATCGACCGTGGCCACCTGAACCAGGCGGCGGATGTGCTTGAACAAGCCATCAAGCGCGAGCCCAAGCGCAGCGACCTGCGTTTGAAGCTGATGGAAGTCTATGGCCTGCAGAACAACAAGGACGGGTTCGTCACCCAGGAGCGCCAGTTGGTGGCCAACGGTGAGAACCATGCCCAGGTCGAGCAGCTCAAGGCGCGCTTCCCGGCCATGGCCGTGTTGGCGGCGGGTGTCAGTGCCGCAGTGGCTGCTGCGGCCTTGGATGCGCAATACGTCAAGGACCTGCTCGACGACAAGCCGGCCCCGGCCCCGCAGGCAGATACCTTCGACACCGATTTCGACCTGAGCCTGGATGACCTGGAAGCCGCCTCACCTGCCGAGATCGCGCAAGACCAGCAAACCTTTGAATCGCTGCTCAAACAACAGACCGAGCCCAAGGCCGATGCGCCGGACCTGTCGGACTTTGACCTGGACCTGCAGTTGGACCCGCCCGCGTCGCAATCTGATGACGACTTCCTGTCAGGCCTTGAAGGGCAGATCAAGGATGCACCGCCGGTAGAGCCGCCGACCCTGACGCCGGCCGCGCTGGACGAATTCGACCTGCCGGAAGATTTTGACCTGTCGCTGGCGGACGAGCCGAGCGCGCCTGCGGCCAAGCCCGATGCCTTCGCTTCGGAGCTGGACGACGTCAATGCTGAGCTGGATCGCTTGTCCCAGAGCCTGGAACATCCGCCGATCGGGCCTTCCTTCACGGCTGAAGATGCCGCGCTGGGCGCTGAGGATGAGCCAGAGTTCGATTTCCTCTCCGGCACCAATGAAGTGGCCACCAAGCTTGACCTGGCCCAGGCGTACATCGACATGGGCGATCCTGACGGCGCGCGCGACATCCTGTCCGAAGTGCTGACCGAAGGCGACGAAGGCCAGCGTGGCGAAGCCAAGGAAATGCTCGGCCGAATCTAACGGCCGACGCAGAAAAATGTGGGAGCCGGCGTGCTCGCGAATGCGGTGGTTCAGCTGCTGATGTGCTGGATGATACGGCGCATTCGCGAGCAAGCCCACTCCCACATTTAAAGTCCACTCATGCACCCTGACGCCCTATAATGCCCGCCTTTGCGCAACTCATCAGGCTCACAGTTCTTGGCAAATATAGATAACGCGGCTGCCGAAATGGCGGCCGCAGGCTTTTACCGCATCGCCCTGGGCGTGGAATACAAAGGTTCGCGCTATCGCGGCTGGCAGCGTCAGGCCTCCGGGGTGCTGACGGTGCAGGAAACCCTGGAAAACGCCCTGTCCAAAGTCGCCGACTCGCCGGTGTCGCTGATGTGTGCCGGGCGTACCGACGCAGGCGTGCACGCGTGTGGTCAAGTGGTGCACTTCGACACCCAGGCCGAGCGTTCGATGAAGGCGTGGGTGATGGGGGCTAATATCAATTTGCCCCATGACGTCAGTGTCAGCTGGGCCAAGGTCATGCCGGCGCATTTCCACGCACGTTTCAAGGCCATCGCCCGGCGTTACCGCTACGTGATCTACAACGATCAGATCCGCCCGGCGCACCTCAATGAAGAGATTACCTGGAACCACCGCCCGCTGGATGCCGAGCGCATGGCTGAAGCCGCGCAGCATCTGGTGGGGGTGCATGACTTCAGCGCCTTCCGTGCCGGGCAGTGCCAGGCCAAGTCGCCGATCAAGGAAGTCCACCACCTGCGGGTGACGCGGCACGGCAAGATGATCGTGCTGGATATCCGTGCCGGGGCCTTCCTGCATCATATGGTGCGCAATATCGCTGGGGTGCTGATGACCATCGGCACCGGTGAGCGCCCGGTGGAGTGGGCCAAGGAAGTGCTGGAAAGCCGCATCCGCCGCACTGGCGGGGTCACGGCGCATCCGTTCGGCCTGTATCTGGTGGATGTGGAGTACCGCGACGAGTTCGAACTGCCGGAACGCTATATCGGGCCGCACTTCCTCACCGGTTTCAGCGAACTTGGCGGCTGACGCCCGGAAAAGCTTTTGTTACCATCCGGGACTTTCTCGGTCCAACCCTGAGGTTCCTACGACATGTCAGCCGTTCGCAGCAAGATTTGCGGGATTACCCGCATAGAAGACGCGCTGGCGGCAGTCGAAGCGGGGGCGGATGCCATTGGCCTGGTGTTTTATGCCAAGAGCCCACGGGCGGTGAATGTGCTGCAGGCGCGGGCGATCATCGCTGCGTTGCCGCCCTTCGTGACCACCGTGGGGTTGTTCGTCAACGCCAGCCGCTGCGAGCTCAACGAAACCCTGGATGCGGTGGCGCTGGATATGTTGCAGTTTCACGGCGACGAATCGCCAGAGGAATGCGAAAGCTATCAGCGCCCGTACATCAAGGCATTGCGGGTCAAGGGCGGGGACGATATCGCCGCAGCCTGCGCCGCCTATTCCGGTGCTCGCGGGATTCTGCTGGATACTTACGTCGAAGGCGTACCCGGTGGTACGGGCGAGGCGTTCGACTGGTCGCTGATTCCCGAGGGGTTGAGCAAGCCGGTTATTCTCGCGGGTGGGCTCACCCCGGGGAATGTCCAGGCGGCCATCGAACAGGTCCGGCCCTATGCTGTGGACGTCAGCGGTGGGGTGGAGCAGGGCAAGGGGGTCAAGGACCCGAGCAAGATTCGCGCGTTCATGCAGGCCGTGCGCAACAGCAGGGGTGGGATGTGACGGCTGGCAGTCTGCCGCCGTCCATAACTACCACTGTGTAAAACAGCCCGGCGCCGCCTGTGGGTGGCCCGGAAACGAAGTGGCAACCCTGCGCTGGCAGGTTGTCTGGAAGGCTGAGGATACGGGCGGGAAATGGCAGGTCCAACGTCTGACCCCGTCCCGCCTGTGTCATCGCCACATATGAATTTAGCTCAAGGGCATACGCGGGGCTGTGTTCAAGCCACCGGTACTGGAGAAAAGAAAGCATGAGCAACTGGTTAGTAGACAAACTGATCCCTTCGATCATGCGTTCCGAGGTGAAGAAAAGCTCGGTTCCTGAAGGTCTGTGGCACAAATGCCCATCCTGCGACGCGGTGCTGTATCGCCCCGAGCTGGAAAAGACCCTGGACGTTTGCCCCAAGTGCAACCACCACATGCGTATTGGCGCACGCGCCCGTATCGACATCTTCCTGGATGCCGACGGCCGTAATGAGCTGGGCGCCGACCTGGAGCCGGTTGACCGTCTCAAGTTCCGCGACAGCAAGAAGTACAAGGACCGTCTGGTCGGCGCGCAGAAGCAGACCGGCGAGAAAGACGCGCTGATTTCGGTCAGCGGCAAGCTGCTGGGCATGCCAGTGGTGGTCTCGGCCTTCGAATTCTCCTTCATGGGCGGCTCCATGGGCGCCATCGTCGGTGAGCGCTTTGTTCGCGCTGCCAACTATGCCCTGGAAAACCGTTGCCCGATGATCTGCTTCGCCGCCTCCGGTGGTGCGCGTATGCAGGAAGCCCTGATTTCCCTGATGCAAATGGCCAAGACCTCGGCGGTACTGGCGCGTCTGCGTGAAGAAGGCATCCCGTTCATCTCCGTGCTGACCGACCCGGTCTACGGCGGCGTATCCGCCAGCCTGGCAATGTTGGGCGATGTGATCGTTGGCGAGCCTAAAGCGCTGATCGGCTTTGCCGGCCCACGCGTGATCGAGCAGACCGTGCGGGAAAAACTGCCGGAAGGCTTCCAGCGCAGCGAGTTCCTGCTGGAGCACGGTGCGATCGACCTGATCATCCCGCGTGGCGAACTGCGCCCGCGCCTGGGCAGCCTGCTTGCGCAAATGATGGGCCTGCCGACGCCTGTGTACATTGCGCCTAAGGTCGAGCCGATCGTCGTGCCGCCGGTGCCTGCAAACCTATGACCCAACGAACCCTGGGCGAATGGCTCGCCTACCTTGAGCAGTTGCATCCGTCCGCCATCGACATGGGCCTGGAGCGCTCGCAACAGGTAGCGGCCCGCCTCGGGTTGGGCCAGCCAGCACCGCGTGTGATCACGGTCACCGGCACCAACGGCAAAGGCTCCACCTGTGCCTTTGTCGCCGCGCTGTTGCAGGCCCAGGGCCTCAAAGTCGGCGTGTACAGCTCGCCGCACCTGCTGCGCTACAACGAGCGGGTGCAACTCAATGGCGTAGAAGCCACTGATGCCCAGCTGTGCGAAGCCTTTGCTGCGCTGGAGGCCGGGCGTGGCGACACTTCCCTGACCTATTTCGAGATGGGCACCCTGGCGGCGTTCTGGCTGTTCGAGCGTGCGCAACTGGATGTGGTCGTGCTGGAAGTCGGCCTCGGCGGGCGCCTGGATACGGTCAATGTGGTGGATGCCGACCTGGCCCTGGTGACCAGCATTGGTGTCGATCATGCTGACTACCTGGGCGATACCCGCGAATCGGTGTCTTTTGAAAAGGCCGGGATCTTCCGCCAGGGCCGTCCGGCGCTGTGTGGTGACCTGGATCCGCCGCAACCCTTGCTCGACAAGGCGCGTGAGCTCAATTGCCCGTTCTACCTGCGCGGTCGCGAATTCACTCTGGATATCGGCGAGACCCATTGGCAATGGCGTGGGCAGGATGCACGTGGCCAACGGGTAGAGCTGCTTGATTTGCCGCTGCTGAACCTGCCGATGGAAAATGCCGCGCTCGCGCTGCAAGCCTATCTGCTGCTGGACCTGCCGTGGGATGCGGCGCAGATCGCCGCGACCTTGCTGGCAACCAAAGTGGTGGGTCGCCTGGATCGCCGAACCTTCGACTGGCAAGGCAAACGCCTGAGCCTGATGTTGGATGTAGGCCATAACCCCCATGCTGCGCAGTACCTGGCGCAGCGTCTGGCGCGTACCCCACTGGCGGGCAATCGCCTGGCGGTGTTCGGGTTGTTGGTCGACAAGGACCTGGACGGCGTGGTTGCGCCCCTGCTGGGCAGCGTCCAGTCTTGGGCCGTTGCGCCGCTGGATACGCCGCGCAGCCGTCCTGCGGTTGAGTTGGAAACGGCCTTGCAGAACCTTGACGCGCCGGTGACGTCGTATGCAAGCGTCACTGCCGCCCTGGAGGCGCAGTGTGCGGTAGCGACGGCCGAGGACGAAATCCTGTTGTTCGGATCATTTTATTGTGTTGCCGAGGCGCTTGAATGGCTGGCCCGGCGCTCCACGGAGGAAGCTGCACATGGCATTACTGGATAGCGCATACAAGCAGCGAATGGTCGGGGCCCTGGTGCTGGTGGCGTTGGCGGTAATCTTTCTGCCGATGCTGTTTTCCCGTCAAGACGAACAGCGCCAAGTGGTGGTTGAAGCCCCCGCTGCGCCCCAGGCACCGGTGGTGCCGCAGGTTCAGATCGAGCCGGTGGTGGTGCCTGAACCCCAGGCGTTGCCGCAAGAGCCTGTGCCCACCGATGAGGAGGTCGCCGCGCAAGAGGCGCCTTCGATGCCGGTGCAGCCAAGTGTCCCGGTGGTCAAGCCGACCCCGGCACCGGCCGTTGCTGCCAAGCCGGCCGCACCTGCGCCAGCGCCCAAACCGGTAGCGCCGCAGCCTGCGGCACCGGGCAAGCCGGATGTGGGCCAGAGCCGCATCGACCCTAATGGCCTGCCGGTCAGTTGGTCGATCCAACTGGCCAGCCTGGCCAATCGCGAAAGTGCTGACGCCCTGCAGAAAAAGCTGCGTGCCCAGGGGTATAACGCTTATATCCGCAGCGCCGACGGCAAGAACCGTGTGTTTGTCGGGCCGCTGATCGAGCGTGCCGAGGCAGATCGCCTGCGCGATCTGCTGGGTCGCCAGCAGAACCTCAACGGTTTCGTGGTGCGTTTCCAGCCCGAGCGCGGCTGAACAACCGCCGGCTTTGGCTGGCAATACGGTCTGAATGTGGGAGCTGGCTTGCCTGCGATCCAGTCAACTCGGTGATTCAGGTGCACCGAGTCGATACCTTCGCAGGCAAGCCAGCTCCCACAGTCGACCGCGCCCGGCCACACACTCCACGATGCGAAGCGAGCCGCTCTTGATCTTGATCTGCTTTTGATCTGCTTTTGATCTTAGGCGCCCCG